>NZ_JBSFBZ010000129.1:0-1346 GCF_053593195.1 Saccharopolyspora sp. NPDC002376 | reverse complement strand
TACTGCAACGGCAGTTCGATTGGTTCGTTGTGGATCATGGTTGTTGTGGTGGTTGATGTTGCTGTTGGGGAGTTGGATGGGTTGTGTGCGCGGATCGCGTGCCGGTTCGGGCGTCGCGAGCCGCGTGAGCGGGCGCGGGAGTATGTGTCCGGCCTGGTTGCGGGGTTAGAACGGAAGAACGGGTGGACGCTGGCAGAGCAGGCGGGTGAGGTGTGCCCGGACGGGATGCAGCGGTTGCTGCGGTGGGCCGGCTGGGACGTCGATGGGGTGCGGGATGACGTGCGGGATTACGTCGTCGAGCACCTCGGTGACCCTGAGGGTGTGCTGATCATCGATGAGACCGGGTTCCTCAAGAAGGGAACGCGATCGGCTGGGGTGGCGCGGCAGTATTCCGGCACCGCGGGCCGGATTGAGAATTGCCAGATCGGGGTCTTTGTGGCCTATGCCTCCCAGCATGGGTATGCGTTGATCGACCGGGAGCTGTACCTGCCGAAGGCCTGGATCGATGATCGTGACCGGTGCCGGCGGGCCGGTATCCCCGATGATGCCGGTTTCGCGACCAAACCTCAGCAAGCCCAGGAAATGCTGGGGCGCGTGATCGCCGCCGGAGTGCCGTTTCGGTGGGTGACCGCCGATGAGCTTTACGGGCGATGCAAGGATCTGCGGGCCTGGCTGGAAGACCAGGACGCGTTCTACGTGCTGGCGACCCGCCGCGACGAACTGGTCACCACCGGCGGTGAGACCGGTAACGCCAACGAGATCATCGCCGCGCTGCCCCAGCGGGCGTGGCGGCGGTTGTCGGTCGGTGCCGGGTCGCACGGGCCGCGGGAGTTCGACTGGGCTCGCCTGCCCCTGCACGCCGATGCCCGGTCAGGCCGGGGACGGTGGCTTCTGGCCCGCCGTTCGATCTCCAAGCCGGACGAGATCGCCTACTACATCTGCTACGGCCACCGCCGGGCCACCCTGCTCGACCTGGCCTGGATCGCCGGCGGCCGGTGGCGCATCGAGGAATGCTTCCAACTCGCCAAAAACGAAGCAGGACTCGATCACTACCAGGCCCGTACCTGGCGAGCCTGGCACGCCCACATCACCCTGTCCATGCTCGCCCTCGCCTGGCTATCGGTCGCCAAAATCCGTGCCATAAAAGGGGAACCAGCGCCCGTTGCAAGGACATGATCGACTACACGCTACCAGAAATCCGGCGTCTTTTGATCAAAATCGTCCTCACCGTCCACCACGCCATCGACCACATCCTGGCCTGGTCACACTGGCGCCGACAACGCCAACTCCAAGCCCGAACCAGCCACTACCGAAAACGCGGCTACCCCTGAACTGCCGTTGCAGTA
>NZ_JBSFBZ010000128.1:0-1596 GCF_053593195.1 Saccharopolyspora sp. NPDC002376 | reverse complement strand
CTGGCTCTGGCACAGTTTCCGTGAATCTGGCCCGGGCGCTGCCCGCTCGTAACGTAGTTGATCATGTGCTCGGTGTGCTGATCTTGGAGTGCTTGGGGTCCTGTTCCCGCATCTTGCGCGGTTACGGATAGATGATGTGCATGCTGCGGGCTCGGTGGTGCGGATCGAGGCGAGCACGCTCAGCGGGCGTGTGGCGTGTCCTGGCTGTGGAACGTTGTCTGATCGGGTGCACAGCCGTTACGAACGGCGGTTGTCCGATACCGCGATCTCGGGTCGGGAGGTGCTGATTCGGCTGCGGGTCCGTCGGTTGTTCTGCGATAACACCGGGTGTGCCAAGAAGACTTTCGCTGAAGCGGTGCCGGAGTTGGCGGTTCGGTATGGCCGACGCACCACAGCGCTGGAGCGGGTGTTGTGCGCGGTCGCGCTGGCGCTGGGTGGTCGCGCCGGGGCACGGTTGACCCAGCACCTGGCCGCCGCGGTCAGCCGGATGACGTTGTTGCGCATGGTTCGCGCCCTGCCCGACCCGGAACAAGCGACTCCTCGGGTGCTGGGCGTGGACGACTTCGCCCTGCGTCGTGGACACCATTACGGCACGATCCTGATCGACATCGAGTCCCGCCGCCCAGTCGACATGCTGACCGACCGCACCGCCGAGACACTGACCGCGTGGTTACAAGCCCATCCCGGCGTGGAGATCGTCTGCCGGGACCGCGCCGGCGCCTACGCCGAGGGTGCACGCGAAGGCGCACCGGACGCACTGCAGGTCGCCGATCGATGGCATGTGTGGAACAACCTTGCTGGTGCGGTGGAGCGCATGGTCGCCCGGAACCAGGAATGCCTGAGTGCAGCGGTGGACACGGGCGCCGATTCCGGCCCCGATGTCGATGTCGAGCACGTCCCGGCTCCGGTGACGGCTGTCCAGCCACAAGACAGGACGGATCGGATCGCGACTCGAACGCGGGAACGCTACAACGCAATCCATGCCTTGCTCGCCGAAGGCGTAGGCATCAGGGCAATCTGTGCTCAACTCGGGCTTGCGCGGGGAACCGTTCGCCGTTTCGCCCGCGCCGATGCGGTGGAGGAACTGTTGACCCGCAACGGCACCGGACGACGACCGAGTCTGTTGGAGGAGTTCAAGCCCTACCTGCACCAGCGCTTCAACGACGGGTGCACCAATGCCGCCGCCCTGTTCGCTGAGATCAAGGCACGCGGCTACCGCGGTGGACAGAAGATCGTGCGCGAGTACCTGCGTCCGTTCCGCGCGGCCAGCCGCATTCCCAAGCCGCCTCACAAGCCGCCCTCGGTTCGGCGGGTCGTGGGCTGGATCATGAGCGATCCGGACAACATGGAATCAAAGGACCAACGCCGGCTCGACGCCATTCTCGCCGCCAGCCCGCAACTTACCGCGCTGGCAGGTCATGTCCGGGCCTTCGCCACCATGATGTGCGGCCTCCGCGGCCACGAGCTGGAGGGATGGATGGCCGCCGTCGACGCCGACGATCAACCAGGCTTGCACTCCTTCGTTCTCGGACTCCGCCGCGACCAAGACGCCGTCACCGCCGGACTGACCCTGCCCTACAACAGCGGCCCGGTGGA
>NZ_JBSFBZ010000127.1:0-1773 GCF_053593195.1 Saccharopolyspora sp. NPDC002376 | reverse complement strand
GTATGGAAGGCGCACCCGACCCGCAGCACATAGCCGGTCTCGTTGTCTTCCAGGAACTCGCGTAGTTGTCCGGAGCGGCCGTAGACCTCGTCGCCTGCAGCCCAGGGCGGCATCGAGCCGTCGGCGACCATGTCGGCGAGAATGTCTTGTGCCAGCTGGGGTTTGGTCCGGAACCTGGTTGTACCGCCGATTCCCAGTGCGGTGCGGCGAGCATCATCGTCGAGCTGGTCGGCGGGCACATAGACGCGGCGCGGTTGACCATTGACCGGACTTCGACCAGCGAGCCAGGAGGTTGAAGGCCGCTAACTGGTCCAGCGCCTCGTGCTCGGCGATCTCGTTTTGGATGTGGTAGCTGCTGGGGTTGCGACCGTGAAGCTTGGCTGACCTCGCAATAGGGGCGGCCGACGTCTAGCGCGCGGGACCATCGTGTTGATTATGAACGTCCGGGGTCGCTCGTATGAGGGGCCCCGCGGTCAGTACAACTAGGGGCTTGGTGCAAGCTCCGTTAAGGACCTGCGTCCCTAGTTGGTTCGCCTTCGCCATGCGACGATTTGTTTGCTAGGTCACAAGAAAACCAGGACGGGAGGGCGCCTAAAACGCATCAGCAAATTTCGACGGCGGTGGTCGACATGATGGAATTCGACTTGATCAACGACGCACGACAACATCCAGAAAAATACCCGCCTCACGGAAATTCCGCAGGCGCAGCAATGACTGGGTGCGCAAGGGGTTTCAACTTTTCATCGACGTTGACAGATATAGCAAGCGCCCACTGCGCCTACTTGAAAGACCAACCGAGGGATTGGGTTAACGCCGATCAAAACATGCACCGCGGCCCTAGCGGAAAATTGGTTTGGGAGCCAGGGGAGCCGATGGAGCAGGCAGGTTATCACGCCTGGCGGGCGGAGAACGTAGCCGTAGGGTTCACCACCGCAGAGGCGGCGGTGAGATTCTGGATGCAAGATGATGAGCCGTTTGGCTGGGGGCACCGCAATGCCATCCTCAGGTGTGAAACAATGGAGGCAAGTCTAGGGTATTATGAAGGCGGTCCATGGGGCCACTACTGGACGCTAGACATGGGCACGAGATGACTTCACTGATCGTCCCCCGAACAGCGTGCCAGCCAAAGCCTTCAGTAAACTGGACACCTTGCTGGTCTTCTCCGCTCCACTGCTACCGGAACCGTCAAAGGTGATCAGATCTATCGAAATCTGGATACAGCGCTCAACCATGTGCGGCGTTTTGTAGTAGGTCCGCCAATACTGATCATGCCCTCGGCGCAGCCCGTTGGACGTCGCTGGCTTCACGCGCCGAACCCCATCGCGTTCCACCAGGCACGCGCCGAAATCCTCAAACGGACGTGCCCTTCGTTGAGGGCCTGCAGTGGAAACACCGTTTCCGCTACAGGCCCATTGATCTATTTTAGGGCGATAGTCCGGCGTGTTGGAGGAACGAGTGGGGCAGGTGCTCGGTTGCGCGGATGCGGTCGATGCCCGTGCTTGGTGAGCGTGATGGCTTCGTCGATCGTGTCCGGACAGAGATTGGCCAGTTCGACGCCTTTGATGCTGGACCACAGGGCTTCCACCAGGTAGAGATCGGGCGCGTAGGCGGGCAATCGTTCGCTGGGTACCCGAAGCGCTGTGCACGTGAGCGCGGTGACTTTGTTCCCTAGTGTGCCGAGTCGTTAATTCGGCTGCAGTATGCGGCGAGAGTTTCGAGGATCTCGTCGGCGGTTTTGGTCCAGACGAAGGGTTTGGGGTCGGCGTTCCATTC
>NZ_JBSFBZ010000126.1:0-2018 GCF_053593195.1 Saccharopolyspora sp. NPDC002376 | reverse complement strand
GGCCAGCTGGTGGGCCAGGCCGGTGCCGGCGCCCGAGACGACAGGTCCTTGGTAGAGCACGCCGAAGCGGCCAGATCTTGGAAGAGTCAGTCCCGCGCGCCGACACCGATCCTTGCAGCGATCCATCCAGAACCGCTGGATTACACACTTACAGATCTTGGACGGGCCTCGATGGGTTTCCTCAGGCCGCGGTCGCGGTGAGGTGGTTTCGGTAGGCCTCGGCGGGGGTGCGGTAGCCGAGACTGCTGTGGAGTCGTTTCCGGTTGTAGAACACTTCGATGTAGTCGGCGACGGCGACGGCGAAGCGGGCGCGGGCTCGGGTGGGGAACGGTTCTCGGTGGTACATCTCGTTTTTCAGTGAGGCGAAGAACGATTCGGCGGCAGCGTTGTCCCAGCACACACCAGTGCGACCGACGCTGGTGCGAACGCAATTTTCCTTGCAGAACCGGGAAAACTCGGCCGAGGTGTATTGGGTGGATTCAACCGGTCGTCGCAACACCTTGATCGTGGAGGTGTTGATGGGCAGGCCGGCGGGGTGGATGAAGGCGTTGACGGGCAGGTCGGCGATGAAGTCGCCGGGGGCGCCGTCGTTGAGGCGTGAGGTGCAGCGGGCGTTTTGGCGCGAGATCGCCAAAGGTGTCTCCAGTGAGGACGCCGCGGGCGCGGTCGGCGTGTCGCAGGCGGCTGGTAGCCGGTGGTTCCGGGAACGTGGCGGCATGCCGACGTTCATGGTCGTTCCCGTTTCGGGCCGGTACTTGTCTTTCCCGGAGCGGGAAGACATCGCCATGTTGAAAGTCCAGGGCGCTGGTGTGCGAGAGATCGCCCGTCGGCTGGGTCGTTCTCCGTCCACCATTTCGCGGGAGTTACGCCGTAACGCGGCCACCCGCGGTGGGAAGCTCGAGTATCGGGCGTCGGTCGCACAATGGAAAGCGGAACTACTCGCGCAGCGACCCAAGACCGCGAAACTTGCGGAAAACGAGCAGCTGCGCGAGTACGTCCAGGACCGACTCGCCGGGGTGATCCGCGCTCCAGACCGGACGCCCGTACCTGGTCCGGTTCCGCCGGAGTGGAAGGGGCGGAACAAGCCTCACCGGCAAGATCGGCGATGGGCCACCGCGTGGAGCCCGGAGCAGATCGCCCGCCGCCTACCGGTCGAGTTCCCCGATGATGAGTCCATGCGGATCTCCCACGAGGCAATCTACCAATCCCTCTATATCCAGGGCCGTGGTGCGTTGAAACGCGAGTTGGTCGCCTGTCTGCGGACCGGTCGCGCGCTGCGGGTGCCGCGATCACGAACTCGACAGCGTCCGGGCGGGCACGTCACCCCTGATGTCATGATCAGCCAGCGTCCGGCCGAGGTCGCCGATCGCGCGGTCCCGGGCCATTGGGAAGGTGATCTGATCATCGGGACCGACCGGTCGGCGATCGGCACGCTTGTGGAACGCTCGACGCGGTTCACCATGCTGCTGCACTTGCCTCGGATGGAAGGTTACGGCGCGCAGCCGCAGGTGAAGAACGGCCCGGCGCTGGCCGGACGCGGCGCGGAGGCTGTCCGGGACGCGATCGCCGCCACGATTACCACACTGCCCGAGCAACTGCGTCGAACGCTGACATGGGACCGCGGCAAGGAACTGGCCCAGCACGCCCAACTGACGGCCGACACCGGCATGCGAATCTTCTTCGCTGATCCGCATAGCCCATGGCAACGCGGCACCAATGAGAACACCAATGGCCTGCTGCGGCAGTACTTTCCGAAAGGAACCGACCTGGCGCGCTGGAACCGCGACGAACTCGACGCCGTCGCCGCCACGCTCAACGACCGTCCACGTAAGACACTCAACTGGAAAACACCAGCCGAAGCACTGAAAGAGCTGCTACTCTCACATCAATAACCCGGTGTTGCGACGACCGGTTGAACTCAGGTTGCGTTCCGCGGTCGGAGTGGAACACCGCGTCCGGACCGAGGTGTCCGTGGGTGATCGCCATGCGCAGGGCATCGACGATCAACGATGTGCGCA
>NZ_JBSFBZ010000125.1:0-2169 GCF_053593195.1 Saccharopolyspora sp. NPDC002376 | reverse complement strand
GCTGCGGAAGTTGCGGAGGCGGAGGCTGTTGGAGACCACGAACACGGAGCTGAAGGCCATGGCGGCTCCGGCGATCATGGGGTTGAGCAGTCCTGCTGCGGCCAGGGGCAGGGCGGCGATGTTGTAGGCGAAGGCCCAGAACAGGTTGCCCTTGATGGTGCGCAGCGTCCGGCGGGACAACCGGATCGCATCCGCAGCCGCCCGCAGGTCACCACGGACCAGCGTGATGTCACTGGCCTCGATGGCCACATCGGTGCCAGTACCCATCGCCAAACCCAGGTCGGCCTGGGCGAGAGCGGCGGCGTCGTTGACACCGTCACCGACCATCGCCACCACCTTGCCGTGGGCCTGCAGGCGCTTGACGACGTCGACCTTGTCCTCGGGCAGGACCTCGGCAAGGACCTCATCGATCCCGACCTCAGCGGCCACCGACCGGGCCACGGCCTCGTTGTCACCGGTGAGCAACACCGGGGTCAAACCCAAACCGCGCATCTGCGAGACAGCCTCGGCCGAGGTGGCCTTGACGGTGTCGGCCACGACCAGCACCGCCCGCGCCCGCCCGTCCCACGCGACCACCACAGCGGTCTTGCCCTGCTGCTCAGCCGCCGCCTTGGCCTCGCCCAGTTCCGGGGGCAGGTGCTGGCTCCACTGCTCCAGCAGCGCGGTCCGGCCGGCAAGCACAGCGTGCCCGTCGACCACGCCCCGCACACCGAGACCTTCGATGTTGGTGAAGCCCTCCACAACGGGCAGCTCACCCACCTGCTGCTGCGCACCGCGTGCGATGGCCCGGGCGATGGGGTGCTCGGAGGCGTTCTCCAGCGCACCCGCGACGCGCAGGACCTCGTCGCGGTCGGTGCCAGCGGTGGTGTGGACATCGACCAGCGACATCTGACCCGTCGTGACGGTGCCGGTCTTGTCCAGCACCACGGTGTCAACCCGCCGCGTGGACTCCAAGACCTCCGGGCCCTTGATCAGAACACCCAGCTGCGCACCACGCCCAGTACCGACCAGCAGCGCGGTCGGCGTGGCCAGCCCCAGCGCGCACGGGCAAGCGATGATCAGCACCGCGACCGCCGCGGTGAACGCCGCCGATGCCGTTGCACCGGCACCAAGCCAGAACGCCAGCGTCCCCAACGAAAGCGCGATCACGACAGGCACGAACACCGCCGAAACCCGGTCGGCCAGCCGCTGCACCGCTGCCTTGCCGGTCTGCGCGTCCTCCACGAGCTTAGCCATCTGAGCCAACTGCGTGTCCGCACCAACCCTCGTGGCCCGCACGACCAACCGGCCACCAGCGTTGACGGTGGCACCCACGACAGCATCGCCGGGACCGACCTCCACCGGCACCGACTCACCGGTCAGCATGCTCGCATCGACCGCCGAGCCGCCCTCCTCGATCACACCGTCGGTGGCGATCTTCTCCCCGGGCCGGACCACGAACCGGTCGCCCACCGCGAGTTCCGAGGTGGGGATCCGCTCTTCACCACCGCCGCGCAGAACCGCGACGTCTTTGGCACCCAACTCCAGCAACGCCCGCAAAGCCGCACCAGCACGACGCTTGGACCGCGCCTCGAAATACCGCCCAGCCAAGATGAACGTCGTCACCCCAGCAGCAACCTCGAGATAGATCGAGCCATCACCACTCATCCGCTCGATGGTCAACTCGAACGGATGCGTCATCCCCGGCACACCAGCCGTACCGAACAACAACGCGTACAACGACCACAACAACGCCGCCAACGTCCCCATCGACACCAAGGTGTCCATCGTGGCCGCACCATGCCGCACGTTCGCCCACGCAGCCCGATGCAACGGCAAAGCACCCCACACCACCACCGGCACCGCCAGCACAAGCGAAATCCACTGCCAGTAGGTGAACTGCAACACCGGAACCATCGCCATCGCGATCACCGGCACCGACAACACCGCCGACACCACCAGCCGCTGCCGCAACGACCGCGCCGAATCATCGACCTCCACGATCTGTGCGGGCTCGGCTCCCCGCTCCGCCTCGGGCAGCGTCGCACCGTAGCCCGCGGCTTCGACAACCTCGACCAGCTCCTGCGGGTCGAGGCCCTCCGGGACGCTGACCTTGGCCTTCTCCGTCGCGTAGTTGACGGTCGCCGCGACGCCGTCGAGCTTGTTCAGCTTGCGCTCAATCCGCCCCGC
>NZ_JBSFBZ010000124.1:0-3604 GCF_053593195.1 Saccharopolyspora sp. NPDC002376 | reverse complement strand
GACGCGGTACCGGAAATGACGCGCAAGGCGTTCAAGACCGCGCAGAGCGAACGCCCGGGTGCGGTGTTCCTGGCCGTGCCGGAGGACATCGAAGCCCAGCAATCCATGCAGGTGTCCTGGTCGATCCACTCCGACTCCGGCGGCAACCGCTGCACCTGCCACGCCTCAACCTCAACCCCGCAGAACGACGCCACCGGGCCATGCTGCTCAGCCCGCTTCGCGGCGACGCCGAACGCATGCCGCCCAACCCCCACGGGCCGCCAAAACCAATCCACCCCAGCCGCTTCCAGCATCCCGTCCTCCTCTGTCTCTGTGACAAAGCTGGACCTGTTTTGTCTCAAAGACAAGCCAGTTGCCCACTTTGAGTGATCAATTGGTCATCTAGAGTGAACGCATGGCGAACACCGCGAAGGCGCGCGGACTTGGCGCGGAACTGCGAGAACTGCGCAAGAAGGCCGGTCTGACGGTCCGCGCACTCGAAGAACGACTGAGCTTCTCCCGCTCGACCATCAGCCGCATCGAACGCGGAGACAAGGTGCCGAGCGCCGAAGACCTCGGCGCCATGCTCGCCATCTACAACGTGACCGGCAAGCGCCGCCGAGAACTCATCCAGATGGCAAAGGACGCGGATCAGCCGAACTGGACGGAAATCGGCGACACGGGCATCCCGCGCCAACTCGCCGCCCTACTCGAGTTCGAACGCGAAGCCACCCGGATCTCCGCTCTCGCGCTGAACAGGATTCCGGGGTTGCTCCAGACCAAGGACTACGCGCGGGCCGTGCTGCGAGCAGGTGGCGTTCCGACGGACCGAACCGAAATGCTCACGGCTATCAGAGCTGGTCGGCAGGAAGTGCTGACCACGGCTCCGCCAGTTGAGTTCCTGGCTCTTATCGACGAGGTCGTCTTCCAGCGAGCCGTTGGTGGACCGTCAGTCATGGCGGACCAACTCAGGTACGTACTCGAGATGGCCGCAGCGCCGAACGTGACAGTTCAAGTGATCCCGCTCGATGCTGGCGCGCACATCGGGCAGGACGGCCCGCACTTGCTTCTCGAGTTCGCGAAGGCCGATCCGATCGTTCACCTGGAACACCGCAGGTCGGGCCAGTTTCTGGATGAGAAGGCAGACACGAAAGACTTTCTTGATCTCACGGCTACGCTCGAACGGCAAGCCTTGTCGCCGAGCGCTTCGGCGAAGCTGATCAAGAACTACGTTGCCGATCTGGAGACGCGATGAGCCCGGATTTCACCGGCTGGCGGAAGTCCAGCTACAGCGGAACACAGTCAGATTGCATCGAAGTCGGCTGGCGAAAGTCCAGCTATAGCGGCCCAAACAACAACTGCGTCGAGGTCGGCCTGGGCGCTGACGAGGTCGGGGTTCGGGACACCAAGGACCGCGACGGCGGGCTGTTAGCCGTGGATCAGCGGCAGTGGCGGGCTTTTCTCGCTGCCGTTCGCTCCGATCGGTTCGACGCTCCGAAGTTCTGAGGTGAAGGGCGCCTTGACCGAATAAGCCGGTCGAAGGCGCCCTTCACGGCTCAGGCGGCGGTGTCTCGGAGGTTGCGGATGTTGTTGAGGAGGGTTTCCGCGCGTTCGCGGCCGGCGGTGGCTTCCGTGAGGCGGCGGTTGACCGTTTGGAGTTGGCGGCTGCGTTCGGCGGCGTCCATCTTGAGGGCCTTGTCGACCTCGCGGAGTTCCGACTCGATCGCTTCGATCCGCTTGGTCAGCGCCTCGTCCAGGGCCAGTGAGAGCTGCTGCTCTGCCTCGATGAGCTGCTCCGCCACGAGCTGATCCAGCGCTGAGCGGGCATCGGCGATCGCTTCGGTCAGCCACTGCTTCATGTGCTGCTTGTCCGCCGCGTGCTTGCGGGTTCGGGCCATCCACCAGCCCGCACCGAGGCCGAGCACGATCGTCACCGGCAGCACCACCGGGTTCAGCGCCGCGATCCCCAAGCCCGCCAACGGCATCGCCGCCGCGCGCCCCACGCCGAGACCGCCGGACACACCCATGAACACCAGCAGCTTGTCCTCGGCCGTCGGCGGGCGCTTTTCCGGAGGGCGCATCGCGATCGGTGCCTGAGCGCCGCGGGCGAACTGCGAGCGGATCACGTCGAGCTCTTCCGCCGAGAACAGTTCCTTCAACGACTGCTCAGCGACCGTGGCCAGGCGCGCGGACAGCGCCGCGGCGACGCGCGTTGAAGCTATCTGCAGCGCCACATCCACCTGGCGGGGCAGTTCCTGGAGCTTCTGGCGGTCGGCGCCGTCGATGGCGCGGCGGAACCAGTTCTGCACCTCGCGGACCTGGCGCGTCACCTCGTGGTTGGTCTCCACGCGAGTGCGCTGGATCTCGCCACGCAGCTTGACCTGCCAGCCGCGGGTCGACGAACGCCGGGCGGTGGTCAGCTCGTCGCGGCGGGCGCGCAGCGACTCCGCCTCGTCCTCGCCGACGGTCAGGGCGCGCTTCTCGCCCTCCAGCTTCACCACCTGCTCACCGAGCACAGTGGACAGTGCGCGCATCGTGTTGGCCTCGCCGAGCATCGCCGACCGGCCGCCGATCAGCCGCTCCAGCTCGCTGCGCAGCTCCTCGATGCCGGACTTCTCCCGCAGCATCTGCGCGGCCTGCTCGCTCGGCGCCTTCGCGGCCATCTCCTGCAACCGCGCCGACACCGGGAAGATCGGCACCTCGGCGAACCGCGGTGCGTGCTCGACCAGCAGCTTCCGGTTCGCCTCCAGCACCTGCCGCCAGCCGCGGTACTGATCGGTCTTGGCCAGCGCGAACACCACGGTCTCCACCCGCTCGCTGGCCTTCTGCAGGAACTCCAGCTCACCGCGGGTGAACGGGGCGGAGGCGTCGACGACGAACAGCAGCGCGGTCGCCGAAGCAGCGGCCTCCATCGCCAGCTCGCCGTGCACCTCTTCCAGCCCGCCGACGCCCGGCGTGTCCACCACGGTGACCTTCGCCAGCGCGTCGACCGGCGCGGTGATCTGCACGTATCGCGGTGGGAGCTGGCCGTCCGGCAGGTCGCGGCCCACGCTGGTCCAGTTCGCCAGCTCGGCCAGGTCGAACGACACCGGATCCTGCTGGCCCGGATAGCAGGCGTGCGCCGCCCACTGCTCGCCGTGCTCGAACTGCAGGTAGGTTGCGGTGGCCACATCGGCGTCCACCGGGGACAGGCCAGGGTGCGCCAGCATCGCGTTGACCAGCGAACTCTTGCCGCGGTTGGTCTCGCCGACCACGACCACGCTGGGTGTCTTGGGACGGCTGCGCCGGACCTTCTCGACCCACTCGGCAGCGTCCGGGTCGACTTCCCGGAGCAGCGTGGTGAGCTTCTCCCTGGTCTGCTTGACCTGCTGCGGAAGTGCCGCAGCCACCGCAACGCCGGGTGCCGTCATGCGCGCCCAGCTCCTTTCCCGCGATCCGGTCGAACCTGCGAATTCTCCCCGAACCCACCCAACCCGGGAAAGCAGTTCCGCGTTTCAGCTGGTCAGGTCACGTAAGTCTTTTGAGCCGCTATAGCCCGGATCCGCCGGTGTTGTGTTGAGGTTTGTGGCGGTGGGGGTCGTGTCGTGGTGGGGTAGATGCCCTCTGGCCTGGGATGATTGTTCTT
>NZ_JBSFBZ010000123.1:0-3823 GCF_053593195.1 Saccharopolyspora sp. NPDC002376 | reverse complement strand
CTGACCGTTGACCCCGGCGAGGGCTTCGAGGAGGGCACCTACGTCCAGCTGGTCGACGCGACCACGAGCCCGTGGCAGAACGAGCGCAACGGCCGGTTCTCCTCGGGCATCTCGTTCAAGGCCAACGGCCTGACCCCGGCTTTCTGAGCTTCGCCGCACACGATCTGACTTCCATTTCCTCATTCTTCTTTTAAGCCTTTCGGCTGTTTGTTCTTTGAGACCTACATAGTGGGCCGAGCCATGCCTTTTTCGGCGCAGAATTATGCGTCGGGAAAGCGATATTGGCCCCCGGATTTATTGCCGGGGGTCTTTATGGTTTTCCAGCTATCGAAAGGGAGTGATTGCTATGCAGTCCTTGGGATTGCAGTACTGCCCGGCGTGCGACATCCCCCACCGGGCTTACCCGCACTCCGGCGACCAGTTCTGCCGCCGCGACACCGGCGGGGTGATCAACGGTGGCTGAGCCGAACGAGTACAAGCCGACCGCGCGGACCGACCCGACGACCGGCGAGCAGTGGCTGGAGCCGGACGACAGCTAGGCGGACGAGAAAGGAATTCGCGATGCCTAGTGAAGCTCTGGAGATTCACGCCATGGCGAGAAAGCTCAAGGATGTCCGCGAAAGCCTTGATGAGTTCGCCCGGCGTACGAGATCCAGGGAGGGCGAGCGGAACTGGCGAGTGCCGTTCGCCCAGTCTGCGATCGAGGAAGCAATCGATGAATTGTCTGTAGTCGCTAGCGAATGGGGTGAATGAGATGAACGGCGTTGATTTCCACGGTTCCGGCTGCATGGGTTCGGGGCGGTGATCGGCGGTGGTTGAGGAAACGGACCTGTTCGGCAACCCGATCGAGCCGCTCAAGCCGCGGGAGAACCCGCGCCCGCCGATCAACGACATGGACCTCATCGAGGAGGTGTTGCGCAAGGCGACCACTCAGGGGTTCGTCCTGGTGGGACAGCTCCGGGAGGACGTCTACGTGCGTACGACCGGCGATGAGGTCGAGAAGGTGTCCGCGGACCTGGATGCTGCGGTGCACCAGCTCATTGACGCCCGCTGGCTGGACGTCGGCGGCAACCACCAGGTGCGCTACGGGCGCTACACCGGCCCGGCGCGATCGGTGCTGGTTCCGAAGAGGACCCGCAAGGCCTCCTCCCGCTGGGCCGCATTGAGCAAGCCATGGCGGGCGGCATGAGCCGGGCGACGTGCTCACCGTTGTGTGGGCAGTTCACCGACGACCCGGCGTGCCGCTCCTGCCGGGTCGCGGTGCTGCGCGATGAATCCGGCAGCTACTCCGGCACCGAGAAGTTGCGGGCGCTGCTGACCGACGTGCAAAGCGAGGCACGTTTCTACGAGAACGAGGTGGCCGCATCTTCCGATCTGCCTTTCTCCTGGCGGCTGCTGGTCCTGCGGGACGAATTGCTCGGGGCGATCACGGCCATACAGCGCTGGGCCGAGCACCGCCTAGATGCGCTGGACAAGAAGGAGAGCAATGGCTGACTACGAGGAGGTGATCCGAGCAACGGGCGCGTGCATTGGCCGGTTGTGGCGGCTGGAATCGGGTTTCGTCTCGACCGATTCCACGGCGGCAATCCCGGCTACGCGGGAGTTCATGAGCCTCATGGATTCCGTGCAGCGCGCCCAGTTCCAGTTTGAGAAAGCACTGATGGATGCAGGCGAGGACGAGCACGCCTGAATCAGGTTCGATCGAGAAGGGAGTGATCAGTAGTGCAGGTGCAGTCGCTGAACAAGCGCGCAATGAACAAGTACCAGGAGTTGCACAACGCTTTGGAGGTGGTGCGGATCGCGCTGACCGAGGCCGCGACGCTTCACAAGAAGATCGTTGAGCCTTCGCACGAGGGTGTCGGTTGGCAGGTGCCCTCCCGCGAAGAGGTGGAGGCCGCACACAGCAAGGCCGTCGAGCAGCTCAACGCGCTGCACAACTCCACGGTCACGTGGGAGAAGGAACTCGTTTCGCGCGGATGGAGGGTCTGAGGATGGCGCGCAAATTCCAGGTCGATGCCGTGATCGAGGACATCGACAAGGCCATGACCAAGCTCCGCGACGCGATGGCCGGACTCCAGGTCCGGACGGCCGGGTTCAAGAAGGAGCACGACGAACTCGCCCGTCAGGTCGCGAACTACAAGGTCGATCTCGAAGACGTCGCCCCCTACATCAAGGCCTCGTAGGGCGCGACCGCACCACACCCGCAGGGGCTCGGCTGCCAGATCCGGTAGCCGAGCCCCTTCTTTATGTCCGCTGAAGGCATTTCAGGAGTTGATCAATGATGGGCAAGGACTCTCGTCGCAAGGGAATCGAGTGGCGCGCGGCCGGGTGGATGGCCCGCCACCCCGCCATGACCACCGCCCCGGCTGTGCTGGGCACGAGCATGGTCGAGTTCGGCCCGGTCACCACCGCCGGTGTGCTGGCCGGGGTCGGCGCGGCGGGTCTGTCCTGGTACCGAGGCCACCCGGGCACCTTCGACCGCCACGCCGCGCCGTGGATGAGGGCGTTCCGGCAACGCTGGGTCCGCTACATCGGCAGACGCTGGCGCGGGCTGATGATCGACTGCGAGTTCGGGCGGGAGAACCGCCGCACCGGCCACGTCGAGGTCCCCCGCCTGCTGCGGGTCCGCTCGGCATCCCCGTCGATCGACACCCTCTACATCCGACCGCTTCGCGGGCAGTCGTTCAAGCGGTTCCAAGACGCCCAGGACGAGCTGGCGATGGCGCTGCGGGCTGACGCGCTCGGGGTCACCAAGGTCAAGCCCGGCGTGATCGCGCTGACCGTGGTCCGCGGCAACCCCTTCACCGACATCGTGGCCCCCGCCGAGATCCCCGCCGACGCCGCCGACGTGGACCTCTCCGCGATCTACATGGGCGAGGACGAGCACGGCAACGACTGGACCGAACCCCTCATCGGCGGCAAACACCTCCTGGTCTGCGGTGCGACCGGTTCGGGCAAGGACTCGCTGATCTGGAACCCGCTTCTGGCGATGGGCCCGGCGATCCGCGAGGGCCTGGTCAAGGTCGACTTCCTGGACCTCAAGGGCGGCATGACCGCCGGGAGCCACCGGGACTCGGGCTTCTTCAACCGCTATGCCGACGACCCCGACAAGGGCCTGGAGGTCATCGAGGCCTTCCGCGACGACATGAAGGCCACCCAACGCTACCTAGCAGCTGAGGGTCTGCGGAACTTCACCGTCAGCCGCGAAACCCCGTTCCACCTGCTGATGATCGACGAGCTGGCCATGATGACCGCCCTCGGAAGCTCCGGCACCACCCGGGCAGCGATCAAGCTCATGGCAGAGGTCATGACACAGGGCCGCGCACCGGGGTTCGGGCTCTGCGCCTACGTGCAGGAACCCACCAAGGACATCGTCCCCGTCCGGGACCTGTTCACCAGCCGCGTGTGCCTGCGCACCTCCGCGGAGAACCACGCGGACATGGTCCTCGGAGAGGGCATGCGACAGCGCGGGGCCCTGGCCGATGAGATCCCCGCCGACGACGAGCACGCCGGCATCGGGTTCCGCGTCGACAAATACTCCCGACGCCCCGTCCGGGTCCGCGCCGGATACGCCACCAACGAGGACATCACCGAACTCGTCCGCACCTGCACCCCCGACCCGTCCAACGTCGTCCAGCTCCACCACGACGACGAGACCGACGAAGACGAACAGGCCGCCTGAAAAGGCCTGACACAGAAGGGACAACCGAATGTCAGAGCAGTTCAAACCCCGCTTCTACCGCGGGCACCGCGGCATGATCCTGGACCTCACCCCCACGGCCGCCAGCATCAGCATGGGGATCAACGGTGGCCCGGCGTACTC
>NZ_JBSFBZ010000122.1:1653-3270 GCF_053593195.1 Saccharopolyspora sp. NPDC002376 | reverse complement strand
GTGTGTTTTCTTCTGGTTGTTGTTTGAGAACTGTATAGTGAGTGCGAGCATCTTTGTGGCCAAGTTATGTAGGGCACATGGTGGATGCCTTGGTACCAGGGGCCGATGAAGGACGTGGTAGGCCGCGATAGTCCTCGGGGAGTTGTCAAACGAGCTGTGATCCGAGGGTGTCCGAATGGGGAAACCCAGCCCGAGTGATGTCGGGTTACTCATGCCTGAATATATAGGGTATGAGGGGGAACGCGGGGAAGTGAAACATCTTAGTACCCGTAGGAAGAGAAAACACTGGTGATTCCGTGAGTAGTGGCGAGCGAAAGCGGAAGAGGCTAAACCGTGCGCGTGGGATACCTGGTAGGGGTTGCGTGTGCGGGGTTGTGGGACATTGCTGGGCGGATCTACCAGTCTGCCAGCGTTGTGTTTCGTGTTAGTCGAATGGTGTGGGAAAGCCAACCGTAGTGGGTGAGAGTCCCGTAGGCGAAAATGCGATTCCGGCGTGTGGTGGTGTTCCCGAGTAGCAGCGTTTCCGTGGAGGGCGCTGTGAATCTGGCGGGACCACTCGCTAAGCCTAAATACCCCCTGGTGACCGATAGTGGATAGTACCGTGAGGGAATGGTGAAAAGTACCCCGGGAGGGGAGTGAAATAGTTCCTGAAACCGTGTGCCTGCAATCCGTCAGAGCCTGTTGAAGGGTGATGGCGTGCCTTTTGAAGAATGAGCCTGCGAGTTACTGCTGCGTGGCGAGGTTAACCTGTGTGGGGTAGCCGGAGCGAAAGCGAGTCTGAATAGGGCGTTTGAGTCGCGTGGTGTAGACCCGAAGCGGAGTGATCTACCCATGGCCAGGGTGAAGCGCGGGTAAGACCGTGTGGAGGCCCGAACCCACCAGGGTTGAAAACCTGGGGGATGAGTTGTGGGTAGGGGTGAAAGGCCAATCAAACTCCGTGATAGCTGGTTCTCCCCGAAATGCATTTAGGTGCAGCGTCATGTGTTGCTTGGGTGGGGTAGAGCACTGGTTGGTTGATGGGCCTTCACGGGTTACTGAGATCAGCCAAACTCCGAATACATCTGAGTTGAGCGTGGCAGTGAGACGGTGGGGGAGAAGCTTCATCGTCGAGAGGGAAACAGCCCAGAGCATCGGCTAAGGCCCCTAAGTGTGCGCTTAGTGGGAAAGGATGTGGGATCGCTGAGACAACCAGGAGGTTGGCTTAGAAGCAGCCACCCTTGAAAGAGTGCGTAATAGCTCACTGGTCAAGTGGTCCTGCGCCGACAATGTAGCGGGGCTGAAGCGCACCGCCGAAGCCATGCCGATCCAGTTTTTGCTGGGTTGGGTAGGGGAGCGTCCTGCATGCGGTGAAGCGCCGGCGTGAGCCTGGTGTGGAGTGTGTGGGAGTGAGAATGCAGGCATGAGTAGCGAGTGAAGAGTGAGAATCTCTTCCGCCGGATGACCAAGGGTTCCTGGGGAAGGTTCGTCCGCCCAGGGTGAGTCGGGGCCTAAGGCGAGGCCGACAGGCGTAGTCGATGGATAACGGGTTGATATTCCCGTACCCGTGCATACGCGTCCATAACGAAACGGTTGATACTAACCATCCGTCTGCTGTTGGATTCTTCGGATGAATTCAGT
>NZ_JBSFBZ010000122.1:0-1555 GCF_053593195.1 Saccharopolyspora sp. NPDC002376 | reverse complement strand
CGGGTGCATGGGGCCTGATTCTGCGGTAGTTAAGTGATGGGGTGACGCAGGAGGGTAGCTCTGCCAGTGAGTGGTAGTACTGGTGTAAGCCTGTAGCCCGGTGTGTAGGTAAATCCGCGCACCATGTGGGTGAGAGGTGATGCGTAGCCGTTGTGGTGATGTGAGTGATCCCATGCTGTCGAGAAAAGCCTCTAGCGAGTGTGTGCACGGCCCGTACCCTAAACCGACACAGGTGGTCAGGTAGAGAATACCGAGGCGGTCGGGTGAACTGTGGTTAAGGAACTCGGCAAATTGCCCCCGTAACTTTGGGAGAAGGGGGGCCACTGCTGGTGAACACCCGTGCGGTGGGAGCTGGTGGTGGTCGCAGAGGCCAGGGAGAAGCGACTGTTTACTAAAAACACAGGTCCATGCGAAGCTGTAAGGCGATGTATATGGACTGACGCCTGCCCGGTGCTGGAACGTTAAGAGGACCCGTGAACCCGTAAGGGTGTAGCGGAGAATTTAAGCGCCAGTAAACGGCGGTGGTAACTATAACCATCCTAAGGTAGCGAAATTCCTTGTCGGGTAAGTTCCGACCTGCACGAATGGCGTAACGACTTCTCCGCTGTCTCGACCACAGGCCCGGTGAAATTGCAGTACGAGTAAAGATGCTCGTTTCGCGCGGCAGGACGGAAAGACCCCGGGACCTTTACTATAGCTTGGTATTGGTGTTTGGTTCGGCTTGTGTAGGATAGGTGGGAGACTGTGAAGCATTCACGCTAGTGGGTGTGGAGTCGTTGGTGAAATACCACTCTGGTCGTTCTGGGCATCTAACTCGGGTCCGTGATCCGGATCGGGGACAGTGCCTGGTGGGTAGTTTAACTGGGGCGGTTGCCTCCTAAAGAGTAACGGAGGCGCCCAAAGGTTCCCTCAGCCTGGTTGGCAATCAGGTGTTGAGTGTAAGTGTATAAGGGAGCTTGACTGTGAGACTGACAGGTCGAGCAGGTGCGAAAGCAGGGACTAGTGATCCGGCACTGGCTGGTGGAAGCGGTGTCGCTCAACGGATAAAAGGTACCCCGGGGATAACAGGCTGATCTTGCCCAAGAGTCCATATCGACGGCATGGTTTGGCACCTCGATGTCGGCTCGTCGCATCCTGGGGCTGGAGTTGGTCCCAAGGGTTGGGCTGTTCGCCCATTAAAGCGGCACGCGAGCTGGGTTTAGAACGTCGTGAGACAGTTCGGTCCCTATCCGCCGCGCGCGTAGGAGACTTGCGGAAGGCTGTCCCTAGTACGAGAGGACCGGGATGGACGAACCTCTGGTGTGCCAGTCGTTCTGCCAAGGGCGTGGCTGGTTGGCTATGTTCGGGAGGGATAACCGCTGAAAGCATCTAAGCGGGAAGCCTGTTCCTAGATGAGGTCTCCCACCCTGTGTGGGTTAAGGCCCCCAAGAGATGATTGGGTTGACAGGCCAGATATGGAAGCACAGTAATGTGTGGAGTTGACTGGTGCTGATAGGCCGAGGACTTGTCCACAAGGATGTACTCGCACTCACTATATGGTGTCTGAGACAACAAC
>NZ_JBSFBZ010000121.1:0-4991 GCF_053593195.1 Saccharopolyspora sp. NPDC002376 | reverse complement strand
ACGTCAAGCACCTGTGGAACGTGGTGAACTGGGACGAGGTGTCCAAGCGCTTCGCCGACGCCCGCGCCGGCTACAACGGCCTGCGCCTGCCCACCCCCTGACATGCCCGGGCGAGTCGGGTGTCAGTTCTGCCCTAAAACTGACCGCCCCGACGCCACCGGAACCACAGTTTCAATTGAAACTGTAAATCCCAGGCACGGCGGATCACAGTTTCAATTGAAACTGTGATCCCCTGCCTTTACGGGAGAGGGCCGTCAGCCGGACCAGCGGTAGCGGCGTTCGGGGCGGCCGGTGCCGCCGTAGCGGAGGCGGACCTCGGCGCGGCCGGTGTCGGCGAAGTGCTCCAGGTACTTGCGGGCGCTGACCCGGGAGAGCTCGCTCGCCCCGGCGCACTCGGTCGCGGACAGGTCGCCGCCCGCCGCCGTCACCTCGCGCAAGACGCGCTCGACGATGTCCGCGGTTTCGTTGGCCAGACCCTTCGGCGGCGCTGCGCGGCGGGTGCGGGTGCCGAAGAGCCGGTCGACGTCCTGCTGCGCGGCGGGCGCGTCGCCGGGCAGCTCGCTGAGTTTGCTGTGCAGCGCCCGGAATCCCTCCAGCTGATCGCGCAGCGCCTCGAAGCTGAACGGTTTGATCAGGTAGTGCAGCGCGCCGCCGCGGATGGCGCCGCGCACGGTGTCCAGGTCGCGGGCCGCGGTGATCATGATGACGTCGGGGTCGGCGGTCGGGTGTGCGCGCAGCTGCCGCAGCACCGAGAGCCCGTCGAGGTCGGGCAGGTAGATGTCGAGCAGGACCAGGTCGGGGCGCAGCTCGTCGACCGCGTGGATCGCTTCGGCGCCGGTGTGCGCGGCCGCGACGACCTCGAATCCGGGCACCCGCGCCACGTACCCGCTGTGGACTTTGGCGACCATGAAGTCGTCGTCCACCACCAACACCTTGATCACGTCTGCGGTCCTTCCAGCGGCAGCCGCGCGGTGAACACCGCGCCGTGTGCGTTGTGCACCTGCACCGAGCCGCCGCGACGATGACAGATCTGCCTGGTCAAGGCCAGCCCCAATCCGCGATCGCCACCGCGCGCGGCCTTGGTGGTGAAGCCGTGCCGGAAGACCTCCTCGACGATCTCGGCGGCCACCCCGGGCCCCGAATCGCGCACTACAGCAACGACTTCGTCGCTTCCGCGCAGCTCGACCTCGATCCAGCGGTCGGCACCCGCGGAGCCCTCCAGCGCGTCCAGCGCGTTGTCGACCAGGTTGCCCAGCACCGTGACCAGGTCCGCGGACAGCCCTTCGTCGATCTCGGGCAGGTAGCTGCTCTCGTGCAGGCGCAGCCCGACGCCGCGTTCGGCGGCCAGGCTGGCCTTGGCGATCAGCAGCGCCGCGGTCGCCGGGTCGCTGATGCGCGCGGTGACCTCGGCGTGCCACTGCTCGTGGTGGTGGCTGATGCGCAGCACGTAGTGCTGCACCTCGTCGTACTCGCCGAGCTCGATAAGCCCGGAGATGGTGTGCAGCCGGTTGCTGAACTCGTGCGCCTGGGCGCGCAGCGTGTCGGTGGTGTCGCGGTGCACCGCGAGTTCCCGTTGCAGGTCGACGAGTTCGGTGCGGTCGCGCATGGTGACCACGGCGCCGACCGAGGAGATCGGCATCCGGTTGAGCACCACGACCTTCCCGCGCCGCAGCACGATCTGGTCCACCCCGTCGGTGCGGCCGGTGAGCACGTCGCGGGCGCGGTCGTTGAGGTCGAGCGAGTCGATGTCGCGGCCCACGCAGTCCTCGGGCAGCGACAGCAGCAGCCGGGCCTGGTCGTTGACCAGCGTGATCCGGTTCTGCTCGTCGACGCCCAGCACGCCTTCGCGCACGCCGTGCAGCAGCGCCTCGCGGTGCTCGACCAGCCGCGTGATCTCGCGCGGCTCCAGTCCGAGTGTCTGCCGCTTGACCCGCCGAGCCAGCAGGACCGATCCGGCCACCCCGAGCACGGTGGCGAAGGCCAGCAGCGCCATCGGGTTCTCGGGGGATTGGCGCAGTCCTTGCAGCACGTCGGGAGTGTTGCTGCCGGCCGCGACCACGCCGATGATGCGCGAGTCGTTGGAGATCACCGGCACGTGCGCCACCAGCGACTCGACGTTGTCCGTGCTGATCTCGCCGACCCAGGAGCGGCCGTCGAGCACGGTGCTGTCGCCGAGTGGCAGCGGTTTCCCGTGCTGAGCGGGATCGGGCGAGGTGAGCACGATTCCGCGGCGGTCAGCGATGATCACGTCGTCGGCGCCGGAGAGGCTGCGAGCGCTCTCGGCGAAGATCGCCAGCGCGTCGCTGTGGTGGAGGCTCTGCAGGCTGACCCGCACGCCGTCGGTGGCGGCCAGGTCTTCGGCGACGGAGAGCATCTTGCGGCCCTGGTTGGCGCGGAACGCGATGTCTGTCTGCGCCACGGAGAACACCGCGACCGAGGCGAGCAGCACGAAGATGATCAGCAACTGCCAGCTGAGCAGTTGCCGGGACAGCGACGCCTGCACCCGCAACACGATGTCCACCTCCACGATCGGTGCGGGAACGTTAACGCCTCCGCCACCTGCAACACCGCTGTTGCGCCAGGTTTCACAAGCGACACAACTACCGATAACTGCAAAAGCGGCCGCGCCCGGTGCGAACCGGGCAGCATGGCTGAGTCGCGTTCCAGCCGCCGCGAAAAGTGCTGTGCGGTGGTCAGACCCAGCGAATTCCGCTGGTGTCCGCGCGATTCCGCGGCGGTACGGCGCAGGCGGCGGAATCGCGCGAAGCGAAGGGCGCCCGTTCGCTCCGGGCACCCATCAGGCGGCCCGGTCGCACACCCCCCGGCGACCGGGCCACCGCAAAATCACCCTCGCTCGGAGCATCGAAATGGGTGCGTGCGCACTGGACGGATTAACCGGGACCAAGGCAGCCTGGGTGGGCCTGAGTAGAGCTGTTCAGACCGAACGTTCGAGAGGTTGTGCGCAATGACGATGCACCCGCTGGAACCGCTGAGCGCAGAGGAGATCCTGCGCAATCGCGACGTCCTGCAGCAGGCCGGTCTGCTGCGCGAGTCGACCCGATTTCCCCTGGTGCAGCTGGAAGAACCGACCAAGTCCGCAGTGCTCGAGCACCGCGAAGGCGACCCGGTGGACCGCCGGGCGCGATCGGTGCTGATCGACGTCAAGACCGGCGAGCTGGCCACCACCGTGGTCTCGCTGACCAGCGGCGAAGTGGTGGACAAGACGGCGGTCGACCCGGTCGAGCACGGCCAGCCGCCGGTGATGCTCGACGAGTACGAGCTGGTCGAGAACATCGTGCGCGCCGACGAGACCTGGCTGCGCGCGATCCGCGAGCGCGGCTTCGACGACGTGACGAAGGTGCGGGTGTGTCCACTGTCGGCGGGCTGGTTCGGCGTCGCGGAGGAGAGCGGCCGTCGGATGCTGCGCGCGCTGTCGTTCGTGCAGAACTCCCCGGACGAGCTGCCGTGGGCCCACCCGGTCGACGGGTTGGTCGCCTACGTCGACGTGATCGAGCAGCGGGTGCTGGAGGTCGTCGACGACCGGAATTTCCCGGTACCGGCCGAGAGCGGCGATTACACCGACGAGCAGCTGACCGGTCCGCTGCGCGACACGCTGCGCCCGATCGAGATCACCCAGCCCGAAGGGCCGAGCTTCGAGGTCGACGGCCACGAAGTGCGGTGGGAGAACTGGCGGTTCCGCATCGGCTTCGACCCGCGTGAAGGTTTGGTGCTGCACCAGCTGTCGTTCCGCGACGGCGACCGCGAACGGCCGGTGGTCTACCGGGCGTCGATCGGCGAGATGGTGGTCAACTACGGCGACCCGTCGCCGGTGCGGTTCTGGCAGAACTACTTCGACTCCGGCGAGTACTCGCTGGGCAAGCTCGCCAACGAACTGGCGCTCGGCTGCGACTGCCTCGGCGAGATCCGCTACTTCGACGCGGTGGTGGCACAGGAGGACGGCACGCCCCGCACGTTGCGCAACGCGGTGTGCATGCACGAGGAGGACTTCGGGGTGCTGTGGAAGCACACCGACGTGTTCACCGGATCGGCCGAGACCCGCAGGCAGCGGCGCCTGGTGGTGTCGTTCTTCGTCTCCGTCGGCAACTACGACTACGGCTTCTACTGGTACCTCTACCTGGACGGCACGATCCAGCTGGAGACCAAGGCGACCGGCATCGTGTTCACCTCGGCCTACCCGGAGGAAGGTTCGCGCTGGGCCAACGAACTCGCTCCCGGCCTCGGCGCCCCCTACCACCAGCACCTGTTCAGCGCCCGCCTGGACATGATGGTGGACGGAACCCGCAACGCGGTGGACGAGGTCGAAGCCCAGCGGATCCCGATCAGCGAGGACAACCCGCACGGCAACGCCTTCACCCGCAGCGTCACCAGACTGGCGAGCGAGAGCGAATCGGGCCGCGAAGCGAACCCGTCGACGGGCCGGGCCTGGCACGTGGTCAACACCGAGCGCACCAACCGCCTCGGCCAACCGGTCGGCTACGCCCTGCACCCGCAGGGATATCCGGTCCTGCTGGCCGACCCGCAGTCCTCGATCGCCGACCGCGCCACGTTCGCGACCAAGCACCTGTGGGTCACCCAGTACGCCCCGGACGAGCGCTACCCGGCGGGGGAGCTGGTGAACCAGAACCACGGAGGCGCGGGAATCCCGGCGTTCACGGCGGCGGACCGGAGCATCGACGGCGAGGACATCGTCCTCTGGCACACCTTCGGCCTGACCCACTTCCCCCGTCCCGAGGACTGGCCGATCATGCCGGTCGACGTCTGCGGCTTCACCCTCAAACCAGTCGCCTTCTTCGACCGAAACCCAACCCTCGACGTCCCACCCAACACCAGCACCAAATCCCACTGCTGCGAAAGCTGACCCGAGGGGTCGTGAGTGCGAAAGCCGGTTCCAGCCAGGCCTCCATCGACCAGATCCGGTTCTTCGCCGGTGCGGCGCGGGTGCTGGAAGGCACTGCCGCAGCGGAGTACGC
>NZ_JBSFBZ010000120.1:0-5161 GCF_053593195.1 Saccharopolyspora sp. NPDC002376 | reverse complement strand
CCGGGCGCCCAGCAGCTGTTCACCACCAGCGTCACGAACTACCGGCCGTGGAGGTGCTCAGCTCGCTCCGCCACGAGCTGGAGCGCATTTCGGAATCACGGTAGCGCTGAGCGTCCACAAGAGACGGTCAGCCCGCGAGGCCGTCCAGCTCCGCAGCGTTGCCGCCGCCGCTCTGGGCCAGGTTGCGCAACTCCTGGAGGGCGACCGACAGCATCGCCACATCCGGTTCCGCAGCTTCCATCAGCGACGCGAAGGTTTCCCGGTACATCCGGACCCGGTCGAGGTTGCCGTCGAGCCAGGCCTCGACGAGCCGGTCCGGCGCCGTCGACTCGTCCGCGCCGCGCAAGGCCGCGGCCGTGAGCCTGCGGCGTTGGGTGAGCAGGTCGTCGCGCAGCGAGGCCTTCGCCAGCACCGTCCAGTGCGAGTCGCCCGGCTGCTCCATCGCCTGTTCCTTCAGCCAGTCGAGGTCGAGCCGCTCACCCAGCGCGAAGTACAGCCCGGCCGTCCACTCCAGGTCGCGGCCAGATGCCCAGGAGATCTCCGCGATGTCCATGCCCGAGCACAGCGGGTCGAGCACGAAGACCCGCTCGCACAGCCGCTCCGGGACACCGGTCCCGGCGAGCCGGGCGATCGCGCGCTCCACCCGCCGCCGCTCCCGCCCGGTCAGCCGACCGCGCAGGCTGCGGGCCAACCGCAGCATCGCCGGCCGGAATCGCCCCACCTCGACCGTCGTGTCGATCTCCCGGCGGTTGCGCAACAACCACAACGACACCTGCTCGACGACCTCCCGGACCGCAGCGAGCAGCCGCACCTGGGCGTGCGCGTGCCGGGACAGCTCCAGGGTGTCGATCTCCGCCCAGATCGCGGGCAGGTCCAGCAGTTCGCGCGTCGCGACGTAGACTCGGTACGGCGCGCTGAGGTCCCCGGTGAGCTGCATCAGGCGGCGCAGCAGCCCTGATCCCAGCCGGTTGATCATCTCGTTGGCCAGCACGGTCGTGGCAATCTCCCGGCGCAGCGGATGGGCCCGGATCTCGTCGGCGAACTCGGCGCGCAGCGCCGCGGGCAGGTACTCGACGGTCCCGGCCATCACGTGTGGATCGTCCGGCACCGCCAAATCGAGCGCCATCCGGTGAACCATTTCCTTGCTGTGGGCGAGCAGCGTGGCGAGCTCCGGCCGGGTCAACCCCAGGCCCAGGGCCCGCCGCCGGGCGATTACGTCGTCGTCGGGCAGCGACTCCAGCGCTCGGTCGAGGACGCCCTGGCCCTCCAGGAAGCGCATCAGCTGCAGGCTCCGGTCCAGCGTGGTCTGGCCGAGCGCTTCGCTGACGCTGATGGCCTGCACCTGCCGGTAGTTGTCGGCCAGCACCTGCTCGGCGACCTCGGCGCCGATCTCGGCGAGCAACCGGTCGCGACGTTGCGGCGGGAGCCGGCGTGCCGAGTCCACCAGGATCTTGAGGTTCACCTCGCGGTCGGAGATATCGACGCCCGCCGAGTTGTCGATGAAGTCGGTGTTGATGCGGCCGCCGCGCAGGGCGAACTCGATCCGGGCGGGTTGGGTGAAGCCGAGGTTGCCGCCCTCAGCGACCACCCGCGCCCGCACCTGCTCCGCGTCGACCCGGGCACCCTCGTTGGCCCGGTCGCCGACCTGCGCGTTCGACTCCGCTGCAGCCTTGACGTAGGTGCCGATGCCACCGTTGAACAGCAGGTCGACCGGGGCCTGCAGGACCACCTGGATGAGTTGGTCGGAGGGCAGCGTCTCCGCGTCGACGTCGAGGACGCGGCGGATCTGCGGGGTCAGCGGGATCGACTTCGCGGTGCGGGCGAACACCCCGCCGCCGGGCGAGATCAGCGTCGGGTCGTAGTCCAGCCACGATGAGCGCGGCAGGTCGAAGAGCCGGCGGCGCTCGGTCCACGACACCAGCGGATCCGGGGCGGGGTCGAGGAAGATGTGCCGGTGGTCGAAGGCGGCCACCAGTTTCACCTTGCGCGACAACAACATCGCATTGCCGAACACGTCGCCGGACATGTCGCCGACGCCGATCGCGGTGAACTCGTCGCGCTCCGGGTCCAGGCCCAGCTCGCCGAAGTGGCGGCGCACCGATTCCCAGGCGCCGCGCGCCGTGATGGCCATCGCCTTGTGGTCGTAGCCGCTCGAACCGCCCGACGCGAAGGCATCCCCCAGCCAGAACCCGTACTCCGCGGCGATCGAGTTCGCCAGGTCGGAGAACGCCGCAGTGCCCTTGTCCGCGGCCACCACCAGGTACGGGTCGTCGGAGTCGTGGCAAATGGTGTCCGCTGGCCGGACCACCGCGCCGCGACGGCGGTTGTCGGTGACGTCGAGCAGCCCGCTGACGAACATCGTGTAGCAATCGCGCACTTCCGCGGCCACTGCCTCCGGATCGGTGCTCGGTGGCGGTCGCTTGACGACGAACCCGCCCTTGGCGCCCTGCGGCACGATGACCGCGTTCTTGACCATCTGCGCCTTCAGCAGGCCCAGCACCTCCGCGCGGAAGTCCTCCGGGCGGTCCGACCAGCGGATGCCGCCGCGGGCCACCTTCGCGGCGCGCAGGTGCACGCCCACCACCCGCGGCGAGTAGACGAACGTTTCCACCGCGGGCCGGGGCTCGGGCAGGAACGCCAGCTTGCTCGGGTCGAGCTTGAGCGTCAGGTACGGCTTGGCGCGGCCGCCGGGGCCGCGCTGGAAGAAGTTGGTCCGCACCGCGGCGAGCACCACGGCTCGCACGGCACGCAGCACCCGGTCCTCGTTGAGGTTCACCACCGCGTTGAGCGCGGTCTCGACTCGGGAGTCCAGCGCGGCGTGCCGTCCGAGGTCCGCGACCGCTGGGTCGAAGCGCGTCCGGAACAACGCCACCAGCAGCCTGGTCACCTCGCGGTGGGTGAGAAGCGTGCGCTCCACGTACGCCTGACTGAACGTGATGCCGCCCTGGCGCAGGTACGCGTGGATCGCGCGCAGCAGCACCACGTCCCGCCAGCCGATTCCGGCCTTCAGCACGAGCTGGTTGAAGCCGTCGTCCTCCGCGTCACCGCACCACACCGCTGTGAACGCGGCGGTCACCAGATCCCGGGCGACCGGGTCGGCCAGCAGCGCGGAATCCCTCGGGAGCAGCTCGAACTCCTCGACCCGGACGGCGTTGCGGCCGACCGGGCGCACGTCGAACGGCCGGTGGTCGGCGATGCGCAGGCCCATGTTCTCCAGCACCGGGAACACATCGGCGAGCAGCGCCGGGCGCGGGGTCGACCACAGCAGCGCGAACCGGACGTTGGCTCCGGAACACAGCAGCGGGAACACCGTCAGCCGGGGCTCGTCGTCGGGCTGGAACTCCTCCAGCGAGCCGACGTCCAGCGCGGCTTGGCCCGCGGAGAACACGTCCTGGTATCCAGCGGGAAAGGCCTCCGCGTACCGGGCGAACAACCGGCGCCCTTCGGAGGAGCCATAGCGATCCGCCAGCTGGACGCGGAGCTCGTCCTGCCACGACTCGGTAGTGGGAACGGCCACCGCCACCACCCCCTCGACGAACGAGGGCCGCATCGACGGTCCGGCTCCAAGTCTATGCCGCCGCCACCGGCCCCACACCGCGCCTCGCACCACCCGCCGCAGCACAGCAGCTTCGCCCCACCAGGCATCAGCAGCCCCAGGCATTCCCGCACCGCGAGATCGAGCTATGGGGAGGGAGGCGCGGACGCCCGTGAGCGCTTTCGGGGCTGAACCACCCCGAAACGCCCACGGGCCCCGGTTGCACACGGCGACGAACCCCAAACGTTAATCCACATCGGACGATCCCGAGCAAACCTGGTCCACCGAATGGATCAACCCCGCTCCGCCGTCCGGGCCGCGCCGCAGGACCGGCGGTCGCGGGCGCCGGAGCGACCCCATCGGGAACGCGCGAGCGATTCCACCAATCGATTGACGACCAATGTCGGGACGCATAACCCAGGCCTCATTCTCCTGGTACTCCTACTCCCCCACCCCGCATCCGCTGCCCGCACGCCCGCGGCCTGCTGGTGGAGCTGTACCGCGAGGCCCGGCGGGAGACCGGCGATCCCGTTGCCGCGTGGCAGTCCATCGTGGACGATCCCGAGCGCGGGCGGCGCTACCAGCAGGCCCGCGGCAAGGGCGGGCTGGTCCGCATCTCCTGGGACGAGGCGGTCGAGATGATCGCCGCCGCGCACGTGCACACCATCGCCGCGCACGGCCCGGACCGCATCGCGGGGTTCTCCCCGTTCCCGGCCAGTTCGATGGTCTCGCACGCCGTGGGGTCGCGGTTCATGGCGCTGATCGGCGCGCCGATGCTGTCGTTCTACGACTGGTACGCCGAACCTCCCGGTGGCCTCGCCGCAGGTGTTCGGCGACCAGACCAATTGCCGCGAGGCTGGCAGCGGCGCTGACCGGATGAACTGGAAGCGCGTACCGCCCGAATCCGGCGCGGTGGTGATGAGCATCGGAGTGGTGTCGGTCGCCAGCGAATTGGCTGGTTTTCCGGTGCTCTCCGTGGTGTTGCTGATGGTTGCCGCCGCTTTGTGGGGCGTGTTGGCGGTGGCGTTCCTGGCGCGGATTTCCTTCGACACCAAGCGCAGGCCGACCGCCCCGGCGCGTTGACCTGCGTGGCCGCCACCGGGGTTCTCGGCCTCGGCCTGCACTTCTGGTCTACCGCTTGGGTGCTCCTCGCGGTGGCGACGCTGCTGTGGCTCGGGTTGATGCCGCTGGTGACGCGCGGCTGGAGGACCCCGACCGTCGGGGTGAACTTCCTGGTCTGCGTCGCGACGCAGTCGTTGGCGGTCCTGGCGGGTCAGCGCGCCACCGATGCGCGATCCCCGTTGCTGCTGTGGGTTTGTGCCGGTGCGACTGCGCTCGGCCTGGTGCTGTACGCCGCGGTGCTCGTCCGGTTCGACTTCCGGCAGCTCAGCCGCGGAGCCGGGGATCACCAGATCGCCGGAAGTGCGCTCGCGATCAGCACCGTGGCGACCGGCAAGCTGCACTCTGCGCTGCAAGCACTGGACATGCCGACGGCGGCTGCGGCGGTGCGCACCGTCGACCTCGTGCTCTGGGCGATCACCGTGGGCTGGTGCCTGGTGCTGGTGGTGTTCGAGCTGCTCGCGCCGTGCCTGCGCTACGACTCCAGCCGCTGGTCAACGGTTTTTC
>NZ_JBSFBZ010000119.1:0-5529 GCF_053593195.1 Saccharopolyspora sp. NPDC002376 | reverse complement strand
GACAAGTACGCCTTGACCTTCCTCGGCGGTGTCCTGCTCGCAAGCACCATCATGCTCTGCCGCACCGTTTCCCGGAATTAAGAGACACGCTCTAGGCCGGCAACGGCTTCTTCCTGGGGCGTGAGTTCGTCGAACTCCCGGTGCCCGCGCACGACGTTCTTCCCGCCCGCGGCGAGTTCTCGGTCGCATCGCGCGACGTAGGTGTCCGCGCCGAGCGCGAGGTAGGAGTCGCGTGCGGTCGTGATCACGGCGTCCGCCTCGGCTCGTCGCCCGGCGCGGCGCAGGGTCTGGCCGAAGACGAAGTGCACGCGCGCCCGGTCGTAGCGGAGCGGCAGCGGCTCGAGCAGGGTGATCGCGCGCTCGAACGATGCCCGCGCGGCGCCGAGGTCGCCCCGCATGCCGTGCCACCGTCCACGGGCGTAGGCAAGCCGCGCGCGGGCCGATGCGTGTCCTCGCGCATCAGCGATCTCCTCGTGGTGGGTCAGAAATGCATCGGCCTCGTCCGACCGTCCAATGAGGACCAGGGCATTGGCGTACACGTCGGCCCACGGCCAGTATCCGGGCTGGCTGACCCAGTCCCTGGCCCAAGCTTGCGAGAGCGGCTCGAGCGCGCGCACCACGGCGGCGTAGTCCGCACGTGCCTCGCTGAGCGCAGCCCGTGCCATGGCCGCCGGAACGCGCATGATCTCGTAGTCCCGAGCGCCGGCATCTCCGGCGCGCAGGGAGCGTTCGGCCTCTCCCAGTCGCCCCGCAGGGCGTGCACCTGGGTGCGGGTCCAGGCCAGCAACGGCACGAGCAGGTTCATCCCGGAGCGCTCGGCGAGCTCGACGCCGGCAGTAGCGGTCCACAGCGCGTCGGCCCACTCCCCTGTCATGAACTGGACTCGGGCGAGCCATCCGTGCGCCCACAGGGAAATGCGCAGCGAGCCGCCGAGGAAGTCGGTCGGCAGCACGCTTTCGAGCTCTTCCCGCGCACGCTCAGGAGCGTCGGCTGCCAGGTGCAACCACCCGGCAGACATCGTGACCCGCTGCCCGACTGGTCCCTCCGGAACCCGCTCCATCAGCGCGGGGTAGCCGCGGAGCGCGACATCGGTGCCGTCGATCGGTGCGACGCCGTCCGCGAATAGCGGCGGCCTCGACGGCCGTCGGCTCATCTGGCTCCACCAATTCGATGGCCCGGTCCGCCCACTCGACGAGGCTCCGGGGTCGGCAGCGCGCCAGGTGGTGGAGCACGTAGCGCTGAGCGATGAGAGAAGCCGTGCTCGGGTCCCGGCGAGCGTTGACCAGTTCCCAAGCGCGGCAGAGAAGGTTCTCCGCCTCGGCGGGCCGGCCCCGGACCACCGCGAGGTAGCCGAGGACGGCGTTGCGCAGCGGGGTTTCGCGCAACGACTCGAGCTGGGCGAGGTAGCGGGAGGCGCGGGGCACTTCGCCCGCTCCCACGAGCGCGTCGACCGCCCGGAGCAGCCGGGCACCGCGCCTGCGAAGCGAGCATGAGCAGGTCGGCTGCGGTCGCCCCAAGCGCCCTGGTGGGCGCGCTCGGCAGCGAGTTCCTCGAGGCGATCGCCGATCTCCGCGTCCGGCCGGGGCGAGGCGAACCACCGGTGTCGCAGCGTCAGCGCGGGATCGGCGACGACGTCCGCCGCCACCGAGTGCAGCTCGGATCGGCGGAGTGGACCGAGTTCGTCGAGCACGGCGCGCCGCGCTACCGGATCGGGCAGGCGCGCCCACGCACCGTGCTCGTCGAGCAGCGTCAGCAGCCCAGCCTGGGAGGCCCGGTCGACCGCCGGCGCCACGGACGTCACGCCGGCGACGCGACCTGCGTCGACGACCTCGACGGCCCTGGCCTGGCGATCGGCGGCCTCCAGGACCGCGACGGCCGCTACGACCTGGCGTGCTTGCGTCGGCAGGGTTTCGAGCCGGGCGCGGATCGCGCGTGCCGCCGTCGCGGGCGCCGGGAGCGAGAAGTGCGGAGAGGACCAGTCGGCGGCCGGTACTTCGTCCAGGATCTCGACGACGTCGCGGACCCGGCCGCCTGCGTGGCGGACCAGCCGTTCCACCTGATGCGCTGCAAGACGACGCCACGTTGCTCGGCGAGTGCGGCGACATCGTCTGCGGTCAGCCCGTCGAGCCGGACCACGCGCCGGGCGGCGGCGAGGACCGCGTCGTGGAGCAGGTCGGAGGCGAGGAACGTGATGGCCGCGGCCTGCTCGTCGAGCGTGCCGTAGTGGTGCATCGGCGACGAGGCGATCGTCTGGTCGATGTGCGCCTGGAACCACGTCCGAAACCGCCACCGCTGCTGCCTCGGGCGCCAGCGCCACCGAGCGCTTCCACTCCGACAAGTCGCCGTTCGCAGCCGTCGAGAACACGCCGCCCGCGCGGCTGGACCAGCTCGCGCGCCGCGTGCTGCAGGCCGTCCACGACACCATCCGCGAGGAGAAGGTCAGCTACGACGAGTACAACGCGCTCAAGGCGTGGCTGATCCAGGTCGGCGAAGACGGCGAGTGGCCGCTCTTCCTCGACGTGTGGGTCGAGCACGTCGTCGAGGAGGTCGCGACCGACCACCGCGAGGGCAGCAAGGGCACCATCGAAGGTCCCTACTACGTGCCGAACGCCCCCGAGCGCGGCGCGAAGGGCACCATCCCGATGCGCGACGGCGAGGCCGGGACGCCCATGGTGTGGAGCGGCCAGGTCACCTCCACCGGCGGCGCCCCCTCGGTGGCGCCACGATCGAGCCGATGCCCTACCGTCCGCAATAGACATTTACGGAAACCGAGGAATCGTCAGGATAATCCGTTACGACTCAGTTCAGCGCCATCACGGGACGGGCTTCAGCGCGGCTCGGGGCTGACAGTGCCACTGACGTTGAGCTGTTGGACGCAACGGGACGGTGGTGGGCCGGACGGCGGGGTTCCTGGACGGGCGCATCGCACCGTTGCCACGATCTTCGCCTTGCTCGGAATCTTGATCGGCGTCACCCAGTGGTAGTCCTGGTTGCGGAACGTCTCCAGCGCGATCGTGGTGATGGTTCGGTCGTTGAAGTCGATGGTGAGCACACCTTCGTCGCCCTGGTAGTTCGCCAGGACCAGGTCGGTGACGTAGAAGATCTGACCGTCCGGGACAGTGTAGGGGCTGCTCCCGGTACCGCCGGGTTTCGTCCGCACCTCGATGGTGGCCGAAGCCTGCTCGTCGGTCTGCGCCGGATTTCCGGGCGGCGGGGGTGGCGGGGGTGGCTCACCGTTCCCCGGCTCTTCGGGTTTCGGCTGGTCCGCAGGTGGCGGCGGTGGCGCCAGCTTGCCCTCCTTGGCCAACTGCTCCGCCCGCTGCTGCGCGGCCTCCTGCGCAGCGGACTTCAGCGTGGGAAGCGCCAGGCCGTACCAGAGCAGCAACAACGCCAGCAGCAGGGCCAGCAGACCGAGCAACCACCGCGGCAGCAGGGGCAGCTGGACCAGTTCCCCATCCAGCTCCTCCAGCCCCGGCGGCTCCCCCAATGGCGTCTCCGCCCCGGTGGATGCCTTGACCTGGAACGGTTTGCTGGCGGGTTTGCCGAACCAGATGAGACCGCCCGCCCGAGCCCGCAAGCGGATCTCCGCACGTTCACCGGGCTCCAGCTCGACGTGCGCCGAATCGAACGAGAAGTGCAGTTCCTCCGCGGGATCGGTCGCCGCCAGCGGAACCGCGACGAGCGTGTTGCCCTGGTTGTGCAGCGACACCTGGAACCGGCCGCTGCGCCACGCCCGGCGGCGCTGCGGGGTGAGCGAGGCCCGGAACCGGTGGAAGGGCGTGATGACGACGGTCATCTCCGGCACGGCCACCAGATCGGGCTGTTCCACCGGAACGACCCGGACGGCGAGCGGAACCTCCCCGGCCCACACCTGGGACGACAAGGGCGGGCGCAGGACCACGGTGACGATGCCCTGCGCCCCCGGGTAAACGGGCAGCCTGGCGGGTTCCACCGTCACCCAGGCAGAACACTCGCCCACCACCTCGAACTCGTACGCCTCGACGATATCGGTGTCGTTGCGCACGGTGAGAGTCGCGGTCGCCTCACCGCCCGGGCTTACCTCCACTCGCTCGCTGTCGAGCTCGGCATATGTCGTCACACAGCGAAAACCTAGGCGTCCCGCACCTTCGGAGGCAGAGCACCGAGGGCAGCGCAGGGGCAGCGCGACTGCCCGCAGCGACATCGCCGACCTGCCCTCGTGTCAGTTTCCATTACCAGAATTCCTTGCGCGACAAGCCAACTCCGCTCAGATGTGACGCAAAACCGCCCTAACCGGACGAGTGCGGGAATCTTCATGCCCGAACGGCCGTCCCCCATCACCCCGAGATCGCGTAACACTGGAAAGGCGAGGTTCTAGGGAGGAGAGCCGATGACGAGAGTTCCGGTCGCTGTCTACGCAGCCGACCCGATCCTGAAGACCGGCGTCACCCACCAGCTGCGCCCACGCCCCGAGGTGGAGGTGCTCAGACCCGACGAGGAGGATCGCGCCGAGGTTTCGCTGGTCGTGGTCGACCGGTTGGACGAAACATCCGGGCAGTTGCTCCGCAGACTGCAGCGCACTTCGTCCGTCCGCACCGGGCTCATCGTCGGCGAGTTCGAGCAGGACTCGCTGCAAACCACCATCGAGTACGGGGTGGCCGCCGTGCTGCGCCGCCGCGACGCGGATCAGGACCGGATCGTCGGGCTGATCACAGCGCTGATCCGCGGCGAGGGGATGCTGCCCGGCGACATGCTCGGCCGGTTGCTCGATCACGTGGGCAGCTTGCAGCGCAACGCTTCCGCGGCCGCCGGCGCCACCCTGTCGACGCTGACGGCGCGGGAGGGCGAAGTGCTGCGCCTGATCTCCGATGGCTTCGACACCAGGGAAATCGCCACCAAGATGTCCTACTCCGAACGTACCGTGAAGAACATCCTCCAGGAGGTCACCACGCGCCTGCAGTTGCGCAACCGGGCGCACGCCGTCGGCTACGCCATGCGGCAAGGCCTGATCTGAGAGGCTGTCTGACGAACTCATTCTGCGTAGCGGTGCCGGTAGCGGAACCTCAGCGCCCGCCTGGACTGCGGGTGCCCAAGCCAATACACGGCGGCTGGGCCGTCCTCGCCAGGCGAACGCTGAGAACCCGCGGCGGTGCAAGCGCCGAGGGTGGGCTATGCGCCTAACGGCGCATCAGAACAAAAGACCAAGAACAAGGATCAAAGACGGGCACTGACCCAGGGCGCGTGCAAAGTTGATCTGTCTGGTTTAGGTCGTTTCGGGCAGTAGGTTCAGGAGTCGTTCGGGTTTGCGGTTGCCGGCGCGGAGTGCGGGGCGGATGTCGGTGGCTCCGTGCTGGCGGTGCAGGGTGATCGCGGTGTTGCGGAGGATGGCGAAGTTCTGGGGTGCGTTGCCGGTGCGGGCCCGGTGGCGGTCTTCGTCGAAGGCGACGTCACGGACCAGGTGCAGGCGGTTCTCGATCGCCCAATGGCCCTGGATGAGTTCCGCCAGGTCAGCTGGGGTGGCGGCGGTGGGTGGCAGGTCGGTCAGGTAGC
>NZ_JBSFBZ010000118.1:0-6093 GCF_053593195.1 Saccharopolyspora sp. NPDC002376 | reverse complement strand
AACACCGCCACCGGACCGGTGCCGGTGTTGTTCAGCATCAGCGACTGGAACCCCGCGACCGAGCTGCGGTCCTGGCTGGCCGAGTACCTCGTCCGTGACTTCCCCTTCCTGGACGCCCCGGACGCCGTTGGGAAGAAGCTGGCCGAGGTCTTCGTCTTCCGCGGGCTCATCTTGCCCGTCCTCGACGGCTTCGACGAGATCCCCGAGGGCCACCGTCGCGCCGCGATCGGTCAGATCAGCACTCTGGACCTACCGGTGATCCTCACCAGCCGCCCCGGCGAATACGCCCGCGCCGCCCACGAGGTCAAAGCCGTCGGTGGCGCCGCGGCCATCATGCTTGAAGACCTCACCCTCGAGGAAACCCACGAATATCTGCGGCAGAGCACCGGCAAACCCCGCAGTCACGCGTGGGACGTGGTGTTCGAGCAGCTGCGCACCGCACCGGACGATCACGCGAGCCGGAACCTCACCACAGTGCTGAGCAGCCCGCTGATGGTCATGCTCGCCCGCACCGTCTACAACGACAACCCCGGCCACCACCCCGGCGAACTTCTTGACGCCGAACGCTTCCCGGGGGTCGAGGACCTGGAAGACCACCTCCTCGACGTCTACGTCGAAACCGTCTACACCCTCCGAACCAGTCCTCAGAACTCGCGACGACCGAACTGGAATCCAGATCAAACCCGCCGCTGGCTCGGCTACCTCGCCAAACACCTCGTCACACTCAAGACCCACGACCTCACCTGGTGGCAGCTCCCCGCCACTCTCCAACGCCACACCCGCATCCTCACCACCACAGCCACCTGGGGGATCGTAGGTGGGCTCGGCGTCATTGCCGTGTTCATGGTCATTGCCCTCGGGAGCAGAGAGGTGCCCGCAGGTGGGCTCGGTTACCGCCCCTTCATAGCGTTCCTGGCAGGGCTCGTGAGGGCGCTTCCGATCGGGCTCACTGTCGGGCTCATCAAAGAACTGGGATTCTCTCGTGGGCGTACCGGACGAGGACCCGAACGGCTTCGGCTGACCTTGCGGAAGCGGAGCCGTCAAAAGCGCTGTCCGCGGATTTACCTCAAGAAGTCCCTGTCCGAACTCATCGGCGGGCTCGCGATCGGACTCGCGATTGCGCTCGCGATCTGGTTCCCTGCTGGGCTCTATTTGGTGCTCAGCTCCGGGTTCACCGCCGAACTCGTGCACGACGCCGTGGACGTATTCGTGTCCGGAAGTGCGGTCGGGCTGGTGTATGGGCTTGTGAGCGTCGGTGTGTTCGCTCTCGGAGACAATCACGATCTCGTTGCCACCGATCCCTGGACACTGTTAAGTCGTGACCGTACGGTCACACTGGTCAGAACGACCACGTTGGCGCTCATGTTCGGGATCTTGTTCGGGATCTTGTTCGGGATTGTGTTCGGGATCGGATTTGCTGATAGGTCTTTGGATGGACTGACGACTGGGCTCGTGGTTGGGTTCGGGCTCGTGGTCGGACTGGTCCACCTGGTGCTCTCGGTGTGGGGAAGCTGGCTGCTGTTCGTACGCCTGTGGCTCCCGCTGACCGGCCGCCTACCTTGGCGCCCAAAGCGTTTTCTCGAAGACGCCCATGACCGCGGCGTACTGCGGAGAACAGGCGCGGTCTATCAGTTCCGCCACGCACGGCTGCGTGACCACCTCGCCGCACAAGACCGGAGCTAGAGCAGGACAGCCCCGGGAAGCCGCACCCGGCATCGAGCGGTTCGATTGCATACCGGCGGCGTCACGCCGGCGCTTCCCAAGTCTTGCCACCATTTTCCGGGACGAGAACGAATACGCTCCACGCTGGAGCCCTGTTCATGGATCCGGGGTGGGGCGCTTGGGGCGCTCACAGGGATGGTCTGGGGCTGAGTCCAGTGGTACTCGGCACGTGGCGGGCTCCGCTGGTCGAGGCTCTGGTCGTCCTTGGCCTGGTTGGAACGTGGGAAGGCCGGGATCAGCTGGGGGTGGTCGATCGCCAACGGCTGGATCTTTGACAGCTGCCCGCAGTTCACCCCGTGGAAGTGGACTCGCTCCAGCGGATCATGCTCTCGCGCAGCTGGTCAGGGTTCGGGGTGATCATGCTCGGCATCCTTGACCAAGGCGTTGGCGAGTTCCAACACGACACGGCGGGTTTCGGGGTAGAGGTCACCCCGTCCGGCCTCGTAAGCGAGGCGTTCGAGCAGGCCCACCACGATCCAGCGATCGGCTGGGATGATTGGGGCGCGGCCGACCTTGGATTCGGCCTGCTGCCGGAGGGATTCATGACGCAGAGTTGCAGCTGGCTTCGGCGCGGGTCCGCGCTCAGGCGCTGGGTACCCCGCGTGGTACAAGCCCGCCGGCCGCAGTTGCTGATTGAGTGGTGTGCTCGGGCTGCTCTGTGTGGGTGTTGGTCGATGCGGTGCTCTTCATGGGGCTGCGGTGTAGTAGGGCCCGTCATCGAAGCAGGGGAGGGGGCTGAGATGAGCGAGTTGACCGCCAGGCGCGGCCCGCCGCCCCCAGTGCGCGTGACCGTGAGCGCAGACGAGTGTCCAATGTGCGCTATTGAAGTCCTAAAATCGTTGATGCAGCGAAGCTTTCTGCTGTTCCGCTTACTTCTTGACCCAGTGTCCACTTAGGGCACTCGTTAGCGTGCCAGAGAACAGGACTTCGTTCAGCGCTTTTGATGTGTCCCGGGACGGTTCAGCGTGCCGAGTGGCAATCTCCTGTTTCTGTAGAGGGTTGATGTGTAGGGATCTTGGTGGTCAGTGTCGTGTTGTGGTGGCGGGTAGGGTGTTGGTTCCTGCCCGTGCCGCCGGTGGTGCTCAGCGCCCGCTGGCTCGGGCGGCAGGTGCCGATCCACGCGACGTCCGCCGGTAAGGCGTTCCGGGCCTGGCTGCCAGAGGACGACGTCGAAAGCGATGCTCGCCTCCCCGCGGAGTACACCGCGACCACTCGGACCGACCAGGACGCGCTGTGCACCGAACTCGCCGATATCCGCGAGTGGGGTACAGCGTCAGCGTCGGCGAGCTGGAGCCCCAGATGTACGGCGTCGAGGCGCCGGTGCTGGACGCCCGCCGTCGCCCCTTCGCCATCGTCAGCATCTGGGGTCCCCGCGACCGCGTGCCGGAGTCACGCTTCGCCGAACTCGGTGCCCTGGCCCGCGAAGCCGCCACCGAGATCGCCGCCGCGATGGCCTGAAGCACACGGTTCGGTTGAGCCTGCGGCGCACCCGGTTCCGGCCGGGGCCGAATCGCCGTACCGTGCTGGAATGGCGAACATCCGGGCTGTGCTGATCGACATCGACGGGTTCGCCGCCATCGACCCACCGGCGAGACCGGTGATGTCGGTTTTCGCTGACAGGATGACGTCGCGCACCCGCTGATGAAGCCCAATGGGAGCTCCCGGACCTAAGGCGTTTTCTTCGGCACGTTCGACGAGAAATCGTTCATCGCCGCCGCAGGCGCTGTGGGTACAGGCAATGTCGGCCTGGGTCTTCGGCTTCAACACCTGGAGCCTGTTGCCCCAGGCCATCGCGGCGGTGCTGACCATGTGAGTAGTGCACCACGTCGTGCATCACGGCTTCGGGTTCTTCGCGGCGACCGCCGCCGCGCGTGCACTGGCGTTGACATCGCTTTCCGTGGCCTTGAACCGGCGCAACAACCCAGATACGTCCTGGTGCTGCTGTCTCTGGCGCTGTGGGCCCCAACGCCGTGCGCTCTGACAAACTCACCTATGCTCTGGGCGGCGGTGGCAGTCGGTCTCGCGTTCAACACCAAGATGCTGCAGGGGGGCGTATTTCGTTCTTCAGGTGATCGCGCTCGGCTACCTTTGTGGCCTGCCAGCTGGCCCAGCTTCTACATATGTCCATAATGGACAATAAGTTGCGTTTGGACCAGATATTGCGTATTCGGATAATACGTGTTCGTATTAACTTGCTCACAGTTCATCCCATATGCCGAGGAGATTTCCGTGACGCGCTCTGAGGGCACCGCCCGCACGGTGGCGGCGGTGCACGCCGCGCCCGTGTTCATGAACACCGAAGCGACCATCGACAAGGTGATCGGTTTCGTTGAACAAGCGGGCCGAGACGGTGTCGAGTTGCTCGTCTTCCCCGAGACCTTTGTCCCTGGATACCCGTACTGGATCGAGTGTTACCCGCCGCTGCAGCAGGTCGCCGCCAACGTCCAGTACACCGATGCCTCTGTTGAGGTTCCAGGGCCTGAGATCGAGCGCGTTCAGGCGGCGTGCGCGAGGGCCGGTGTCGAGGTAGTTCTGGGCATCAGCGAACGGCTCCGTGGTACCCGGACCTGCTTCAACTCGCAGGTCTTCATCGACGCGGACGGAAGCCTGCTGGGTGTCCATCGTAAGCTCCAGCCCACCTATGCCGAACGCATCGTGTGGGCTCAGGGCGGGGGCGCGACGCTATCGGTGTTCGATTCTCGCTCCGGCCGTATCGGCGGCCTGTCCTGCTGGGAGCACACGATGAATCTGGCCCGTCAGGCCTTGCTGGAACAGGAGCAGCAGATCCACGCCGCGGCGTGGCCGGCCCTATCGACGATGGCCGGGTTCGAAACCGTCGCGGATGCGCAGATCGAGGCCATGATGAAGACCCATGCGCTCACCGCGCAGGTATTCGTCGTCTGTGCAGCCAACCCGGTCGACGAGACCTGTCTCGCCTGGATGCGCGACAACCTCGGCGAGCAGACCTTCGTAACAGCTGGGGGCGGCTGGTCTGCGGTCATTCACCCCTTCAACTCCTTCCTCGGCGGACCGCATACGGGCTCGGAGGAAAAGTTGGTCACCGCCACGATCGACTTCGCCGATGTCGGGGTTGTGAAGGCCTGGGTCGACGGGAAGGGGCACTACGCGCGGCCTGAGGTCCTGCGGCTGGGGGTCGACCGCAAACCGCTCTGGCACGACGAGCGTGAGGTCGAGCCGGATCGGGCGCGTGCCTACGTGCGCAACACTTCGTTGGCGATGCAGGAAGTCCCCGTGGCGCTGCCGCAGGGTGCGGCGCGCCCGGCGCCGCAGGAGTGGGATGCCTCTGCGGAGCGGGAGTTGAATCCGTAGGCGCCCTATTGGCGATGGTGTCCCCGCGCGGCGGTCGCTGGGTGAGCTGCTCCAACGAACCCGAATGATCCGCGTGAAGCGGGTGGGTTATGACGCAAGCAGGTCGAAATGAAACCCGACGACAACCAGCGCCAGGGACAGCCACTTCGCGGCGTGGCCATGTTTGCCCAGTTTGACCAGCCAGTCCAGGGCTTGGAGGTAGCCACGGTCCGCAGAGGTTCGTGATCGCTGCATTTCGGGCGACATTCCCTCGCACACGAGCAGAAGCTCCACTACGTCCTGGCAGAGCTCTTTGAGGTCGTCGCGCTCACGCGAAGAAGGGGGCTCAGGTGGCGCCGAGTCCGAGGTGGGGTTGTTTAGCGTGCCAGGGGGTGGCGGTCGTCAGTGAGCATGGCGAGGGCAGTGGCGATCTCCTCTAAGTTCGCACGGATGTAGGTCACGGTTGCTGATCCGTGTTCGGAATCGGTGTGGCCGGCGTAGTGAGGGGCCTCGAAGATCCCTTACAGGAACCCAATAGGGTTATCCTGTAAGGGAATCGAGGGAAGATCTAGTGGCGCCACCGAGTAAGTACTCGTCAGAGTCCCGTGAAGAAGCGGTTCAGCTGGCCCTGAAGTCCAGCAAGTCCGTAGCCGATGTCGCGCGGGAACTCGACATGCATCCCGAGACGCTGCGTACGTGGGTGCGCCGGTATGAGCGTGAGCACGGCGATCAGGATGAGTCGTTGTCGGTGGAGGAGCGGGCCCGGCTCAAGGAGCTCGAACGCCGTAATCGTGAACTGGAGATGGAAGTCTCCTTCTTGAAAAAAGCCGCAGCATACTTCGCGAAGGAACCCCGGTAGCAAGTAAGTACGAGTTCATCGAAACGATGAGACTTGACACCGTGGAGTATGCGGTGCGTTGCCGGTGCGGGCCCGGTGGCGGTCTTCGTCGAAGGCGACGTCACGGATCAGGTGCAGGCGGTTCTCGATCGCCCAATGGCCCTGGATGAGTTCCGCCAGGTCAGCTGGGGTGGCGGCGGTGGGTGGCAGGTCGGTCAGGTAGC
>NZ_JBSFBZ010000117.1:0-6124 GCF_053593195.1 Saccharopolyspora sp. NPDC002376 | reverse complement strand
GGCAAACTCACCCCGGTCGAGTTTGAGACCATCTACACCGCCGCACACGCGGCCTGACACCAGTCAACCCCGAGTGACAACCGAACTCTGGGCAGACCCGGATGCGCAATCGTTTGAGAACACGGCGGATCGTCGAGGCACCCACTCGATAGCCGAGCTTGAGCAGTTCACCTTGGATCCTCTTGTATCCCCAGGTATGGTTTTCGTTGGCCATGCGCTCGATCAACACGGCGATGGCGTCATCGACGGGCGGGCGCCCGGTGCGGTTCGGGTACGTCCACTTCCTGGTCACCAGGCGACGATGCCAACGCAGGACCGTGCCTGGGATGATCAACCGGTGCGCCCGCAGCGCCTTCGGCAGCAACCGGATCAGCGCGGCGAAGACCGCCCGGTCGGCCCAGTTCATCCGGGGTTTCGGGTTGGTTCTGCGCAATACGGCCCCCTCGTGACGCAGCACCAGGATTTCAACGTCTTTGTACGCCGACGAACGGCCGAGCAGCAACAGCCAGCACAATCCGCACCAAGATCAGATACAGCAGGCGTAGTGACATGGCTCGCGATCACGCCCTGTTGCAGAGCGTGCCGTAACCGCAGTTCGGGGGACACGGGCCAGCTTTTGGAACCCCGCACGGTCGAACCCACCGACACTGCTGCCGAATTCATCGCGGCGGCCGAGGCTGCGCAGGCCGAGCGCGTGGACGGGCTCCCCAGGGCGCTTCGGGTACGGGATCAGCCGTGCGCTTGGTGTAGCAAGTCCTTGCACGGAATTGCACAGAATATCTTGGTTTTCCGACGGTAGGCCTGGAGTCTGATGGATATCGACGGCTCTTATTCGCGCGCTGTCAACGTGGGTGCTCGCGATACGGGCCAAAGGCGCGATCGGGTTAGCCCAACCAGGCGCACGAGGAGCTGTAAAGCTTCGGATGGGTCCCGCGCCGCCAGATCTTCGGCTACGATCACGGCACGTACGTGTAGTGCTTGTTCCGGTAGCAGGACCGCCTTGCGCGCCGGCGCAACTTGAGTGCCTACAACGCGAAACCGGGGAATCGACAACCATGCGTGGAGCTCCCGACATCAGCCTGCGCGCCTACTTGGAGAGGCACGGTGCGCTAGCACCGGAGCACGCCGCGCTGCTAGTGGTGCGTCTAGCAGATCGCCTGGTGGTCCTCCATTCACAAGGCAAATCGTGTTTTCCACTCCCAGCTGACACGATTCTAGTAGGCGCGCAAGATAGTCCTCTGGATCCTCATAGCGCCGTACTTCTGCCATCCCACACCACGCTGGCCGGCAGGCCGCCCGCTGACGAGATCCAGGCGTTGGGGTTCGTGCTCGCCGAACTGATCGGCTTCCGTTCGTCTGTCAATGGTCCCACCCAGCCGCCGTCGGTACCGGACGAACTTTGGTCATTGGTAGGTCAATGTATTGCGGACAATCCCGTTGCCTGCAAAGACGCTGCCCACATCGCGGGTCAACTTCGGTACTGCGCGCGGGATCTCATGCTTGGCACGGTTTCCTCGCCGCCACAAGATGACTTGTCTGGACAATCAGTCCCGCCGGGTCCAGGAGCAGCCTGGTCAAGCGTTCCGGCATATGTCCCCGGTCCGGAATCAGTAACACCGGTCCCAAGCCTTGCCCCACGGCGCAAGCACCAGGCCACACTTCTCGCCGCTGCTACGGCAGCCGCGGTCATCCTCGCCATCGTCGGTGTAGCCGTCACCAGGCCAAGCTTCCTCACCGCGCAATCACCGCCGCAGGTTCCGCTGGCGACCAGCTTGCCCAACGCGGAGAGCGTGCCGCCACTTGCTCCGCGCGAGACAACGCAAAAAGCGAAACAACCCGCCATGCCCCCCCCCGGCACGTCCGATGCCGCCGCCAGAAACGCAAGATCCACCCGAATCACCAGTGGCGCGGCCGCAGGAAACGATCAACGCGCCACCGCAGGCTCCACCACCGCCGGCCGCGAGTGCCAGTCGGGACATCCGCACCAACTACGCGTTTGCCCGCGGATCCGTCTCCTGGAACGAACAACTGCTACAGCCGATGGTCAGATCGAGGACACCGCGCAGCACGAATCAACATCTTGGCTGCGGAGTCAACGACAAAGGTACCTGGCAGATCCGCTACGCCCAGCCCGATCCCTTCATCAGTGCCGGAAATGGCGAGCGAAAAACGTTCCATTTCTCTATCGGGGGTCCCGTCAAGGATGTTCAATGGGGCCTTTGCTCAAGCCGAAATAATGAAACCACCTGCACAGGGTGGAAATAGAGGGGAGGTGCTGGATGTCGGGAGATCCCTTGGGGGCGATGAAGATCGGGCCGGCTTCGATGTCAGCAACGGAAGCACTATCCACGGGCCGCCGTGTGGGCGCTTGGATAGTTGACTTCATGGTTGTCGTTGTGGTAGGCGTTGTGCTCGCCATCGTTACGTACCAACGTCTCGTTGGTCTCTTTTCGAGCGTACCCGGCCTGGTCTACGACAGTGTGTGGGCCATGGTCGCCGGGCAGGGCGACCTCACTGACACAAGCGCGCGCTTCGGCCGGTCTGTCTGGCGTTCGGCCGTCCTTTACGTGCAGGAGGCGTTCTTCGCGCTCGTCTTAATCACCTTTGCTTATCAGTTTGCCGGACTGGCGGTGCTCAAAGGCCGCACAGTCGGAAACGTGCTTTTCGACGTTCGTGTCCTACCGATCAAGCGGAGTGCGCTCGGCTTTCGCAAGGCCGCGATTCGCGCCTTCATGATGACGCTTACTGACATCGGACTCTTCGCCACCGCCTGCTGTCTGCTGGTACAGGGCTGGGTCGTTTTCGCTGTGATGTGCTGACTGCTCGCCGTAGCGGCGTTCTGGACCGACGCCCTTCTAGCCCTGGTCGGGAAGCGCCGATCACTGAGGGATTTCGCGGCGGGCACAGTGCTGACGAATGGCCACGCATACCGTACGGGGGCGGATTTCGCCAAGCGCGGGGGAAAGATTGTCCGTGAGCAGGCTCGACAGGCCTTCAACGACGAGCGTGTCCAGAAGGCTATCCAGTCCCCCGCAGCACAACAGATCACCAATGAGGTCCATCGTAGGGCGGGCAAGGGACGCGACGCGTTCGGCCGCGCCCGCCAGGCGTACCGTCGCCGTCGCTCTGGAGCCTCGCCGCCCATGCCGCCGTCTCCGGCGCCTCCCCAGTCGAGTTTTCAGCAGCCGCCTAACCAGTCCTCGGCGTATCAGCAACAGGATTACCAGCAACCAGGGGCGCAGTCGTCGCCTCCACAATTCGGTCCGGCTCCTCAACAGCCCCCACCCGCGTCACGAGACGAGTGATTGCCGCTTTACTGATGAAATCACGGTCGGCGCGAGTGGTTCGTGGGACGATCGACACATGAGCGGCGACCGGGCACAGAGGCGGTCCACTCGTCGGCTGGTGTACGCGGCGGTCGTTCTGCTGGCGGTCACCTTCTTCTTGTGGCTGCTCGTGCTACTGGGGACGCGCACCGAATACCTGGCGATGCTGACCACGTTGCTGGGCGCCGTTTCCGCTGCGGTGCAGATATTCAACAACATGTCGCAACGTGGGACATCGACCACCGCGAGCGCCGGACAGATCGGTGCGCAGCTGCGCGGCTGCGTCAAAGATGAGATCGAGCGGCTGCAGAACACGCTTCGGGTACGCCGCCAAGTGCTGCGGGTCAGTTGGCGCACGGTGAGCTCGACGGTGGGTGCGGTTCCGCCGGACGGCGATCTGGATGATCTCGTCGAGGCGTTCTGCCGATTGCCCGCTCAGCGGCGGCGTTTACTGATTGTCGGCGCACCGGCCGCTGGGAAGACCGTGTACGCGGCGCGTTTCGCGTTGGCATTGCTCAATGACCACGCCGCGGCGGACATGATTCCGGTGGTGCTGCGCTTGGCGCTCTGGCAGCCTGGCCTCGGCCAGGACCTGGGGCGATGGATCCACGACCGGGTCAAGGAGGACTACGCCGGGGCGATTTCAATGTCCGACGAAGAAAACAGTCGCATTCTGCCGATCCTGGACGGAGTCGACGAAGTCGGCCCGCGCGCCCTGCCTGCGGCGCTGGACGAACTGGAACGTACCCTGGGCACCCGAGCGCCGCTGGTGGTGGTGTGCCGCAACGACAGCTATCAGGCCGCTATGGAAGCTGGCGGAGCCGAGTTCGGTGGATCTTGGGTGATCGAACTGCGCCCACTGGACCGGGACGAGATCGTTCGCTACCTGGCGGGTGCCGACGACGCCGACCGGTCGTGGTGGCAGCCGGTCGTCACCGAGCTGGAGACCCGCCCCACATCAGCGGTTTCGGTGGTGCTGCGCAATCCGTTCAACGCGTGGTTGTTGAGGCGGTTGTTCCCGAAGGGAGCCTCCCCTGTCACGGAACAGCTGGTTCGCGATGGTTCGCAACTGCAGCGCCGATTACTCGACGAGTTCGTCCCTGCTGCCGTGGGCGCGGAAGTGGAGGCGCGCCCCGAGCGTTTCATCCGTTTCCCGGTACGCGCGGCGTTGCGGTGGTTGCGTTTTCTGGCCCGGCATCTGGTTCGACACGGCAAAGAGGACTTCGCCTGGTGGGAGATCCGGCGGGCGATCCCGTTCTTACTCCCGGAAACCGCAGTCGCGGTCCTGGCCGGAGCCGGTTATGGAGCGCTGCTGCTCTCGGTGGGCCAACCTGCGGTCGGCATCGGTGTCGGCGCGTTCTTCGGGGTGCTGTTCGGTTTTGCGTTCTGTTCCGCATACCTGATGGTCTGGCACCGCGGTGATCAGCAACAACGCCGTGGTGGCGGCGGATTCAGGGAAACGGCGGACCTGAAAACCCGGCTACGCCGACTCGTCCAAGGTGGGTACACAGTCGCGCTGACCTGGTTCCTGGCGCTCGCGCTGGTCGCGGTGTTCGGTGACCTTCACGCACTGTGGACCGGGCTCGGACCAGAGATTTTCGTCGCGGCGAGCTTGGGAGCGGTCGTTTCCCTGATCGTCGGCGAGGCGATCGGGGGCATTGCCGCTTACCTGCTGCGCATGATGACCTCGTACATCGTGCTGGCCACAGTGCGCGCCCCCACGCCGCAGGATGCCCTCGCCCGTGATCGCCGATCCACTGCGGTGTGCTACTTGATGTTCGCGGTCGCGCTCGGCATCGGCACCGGCGGCTCGATCGCGATCGTATCCACGGACGTGGCTTTCCTAGCGCTCACCTCGATCGGCGGTGGCCTGGTCGGCGGCGTGACCGCAGTCATGATGTTCTTCGCTTGGCCGCCGTACCAGATCAGGCACGCGTGGCTGGCGTGCCAACGGCGACTTCCGTGGCGCCTGATGCGGTTCCTCGAAGTGTCCAGACAAGCAGGCGTGTTGCGTCAATCCGGTGCGCACTACCAGTTCCGGCACCGAATCCTGCTGGACCGAGTGGGCACCGAAGACCAGTCGAAACCGACATGACTGCAGCGCATCGGGCGAGTCGCAGCCAGCGCTATGCTGCCGAATTCGTTTCACCGCGAACTGACACGTCGGTCGAGTGGTAGAGGTCGATGACGCAGGCACCATACAAAGGTCTGGTGTGGATCACTATTGCTCCGCGCCCGATCGTTCCCGGGTGGCGTTGCTGGTAGGCGAGTGTGGACAGTCTCCTGTGGAGCTCGAATATTGGATTTTGGGTCGATCTGGGCGGCTGTCTCACCTGGAAGGATGCCACCGTGCCCAAGCCCTACCCTCAGGAGTTCCGTGACGACGTGGTCGCGGTCGCCCGTCGGGGCGATGCTCCGTTGAAGCAGATCGCCAAGGATTTCGGGATCTCCGAGTCCTGTCTGGCCAACTGGCTCAAAGCCGCGGACTTCGAAGACGGCAAGCGTGCCGGCGTGACGCGGGAGGAGTCCGCCGAGCTGCGGGAGCTGCGCAAGCGCAACCGGTTGCTGGAGCAGGAGAACGAGGTCCTGCGTAAGGCCGCCGCGTACTTGTCGCAGGGCAATCTGCCGGGAAAATAGTGTTCCCGCTCGTCCGTGAGCTGGCCGCGGCCGGCGCCCCGATCAGGGTGCCGGTCGCGGTGACGTTGCACTTGCCGATAATCTCATCCGCCCTGGTGAGACGCGGCGGACACGGCGTAGGGGTAGGTCGACCGTAGTCGCTCGAACGGACGCTTTCGCCG
>NZ_JBSFBZ010000116.1:0-6397 GCF_053593195.1 Saccharopolyspora sp. NPDC002376 | reverse complement strand
TCGCCAGCACCGAACCGGCCGCGACCGCGAACAGCGCCAGCGTCACCTGCCAGTCGTCCAGGCCGAGGTCCTGCTTGATCGCCGGGATCCGCGCGACCGGATCGGTGTGGTCACTGGTCGCGGAGGAAGGCCTCGACCGTGTCCTTGGTGACGATCTCGACCGGGATGTTGGTCGGTTGTCCGGGGCCGAGGTCGTGGGTGCGGGCCGCCCGGACCGCCTGCTCCACCGCCGCCTTGCCGAGCAGCTTCGGCTGCTGGGCCACGTCGGCGCTCTCGGTGCCGGCCTTGACCGCCGCCAGACCCTCCGGGGTTCCGTCGAAGCCGACGACCTTGACGTCGTTGCCCGCTCGGGCTCCCAGGGCCTTGATCGCGCCCAGCGCCATCTCGTCGTTGGCCGCGAAGACCCCGCGGATCTCCGGGTGGGCCTGCGCGATGTTCTGCATGACGTCCAGCGCCTTGGTGCGGTCGAAGTCGGCCGGCTGCGAGGCCACCACCTCGATGCCCGGGTGGTTGCGGATCTCCTCGGTGAAGCCCTGGCCGCGCTCCCGCGCCGCGGACGTGCCGGGCTCGCCTTCCAGCACCGCGATCGGCCCGGAGCCCACCTGCTCCGCCAGCTGCTGAGCGGCCAGCCGGCCACCAGCGACGTTGTCGGAGGCGACGGTCGTGACCACGTTGCCGGCGCTGGGTGCGCGGTCCACGCCGATCACCGGGATCTGCGCGGAGTTCGCCGCCTTCACCGACGGCACCACCGCGTCGGAGTCGACCGGGTTGACCACGATCGCGTCGACGTTCTGCGCGATCGCGTTCTGCACCGCGTTCGCCTGCTGCGAGGCGTCCTCGGACGCGTCGGTGATCAGCAGCTCCACGCCGAGCCGGTCGGCCTCTTCCTGCGCGCCTTCGCGCAGGTCGACGAAGAACGGGTTGTTCAAAGTGGACACCGACAGCGCGACCCGGATTCGTCCGTCGTCGGCGGCGTTCTGCCGCTGGTAGATCGCCCAGCCCGCGGCCACCAGCAGCAGCGCGGTCACCGCAGCCGTCGCGCGGCGCACTGCTGGGTTGCGCAGCAGGCCCTGGCCGCGCTTCCCGCTGCGGCGACGCTGGCGCGCGGTGTCGAACAGCACCGCCGCGGCGATCACCGCACCGATGACGACCTGCTGCCAGAACGCCGAAACGTCAAGCAGGTTCAGGCCGTTGCGCAGCACCGCGAGGATCAGCGCGCCGACGAAGGTGCCCAGCGCGGACCCGACGCCACCGGCCAGGCTCGCCCCGCCGATCACCACCGCCGCGATCGCGTCCAGCTCGTAGCCGGTGCCCGCCTCGGGCTGCGCCGAAGCCAGCCGCGCCGCGAGCAGGATGCCCGCCACCGCGGCGAAAAGCCCGGACATGGCGTAGATCAGCAGTCGCTGACGGGTGACCTTGATGCCGGACAGCCGTGCTGCCTCGGCGTTGCCGCCGATCGCGTACATCGCGCGCCCGGCGTAGGTGCGGCGCAGCACGAACGCCGTGATCAGCCCGATCGCCAGCATCACCAGCACCGGGTAGGGGAGCACGCCGAACAGGGCGCCGCTGCCGATCTCGGTCAGCCAGCCGTCCAGGCCGATCGGCCGACCGTCGGAGATGACCAGTGCTAACCCGCGCGCGACGCTGAGCATCGCCAGCGTCGCGATGAACGGCGGCACCCGACCAGCGGTGATCAGCACACCGCTGAGCAGACCGGCCACCGCACCGGCGGCCAGGCCGATCGGAACCGCCAGCCACAGCGGGAGACCCGCCGAGGTCACCGCCCAACCGGTGACGATCCCGGCCAACCCGGCGACGCTGCCCACCGACAGGTCGATGCCGCCGCTGACGATCACGAACGTCATGCCGAACGCCAGCACCGCCACCACGGACGCCTGCACGCCCACGTTGAGCAGGTTGTTCGGGGTCAGGAAGTCCGGTGACAACAGCGCCAGCAGGACCACCAGCACGACCAGCCCGCCCAGCGGGCCGCCCGCGCGGCCGAGCGCGGCTCGCCAGCGGGGGGTGGTGCCGACTTCGTTGTCAGGCATCGCTTTCTCCTCCGGTGTGTTCCGCCGAGACGGCGAGCGCCAGCACGCGCTCCTGAGTCGCCTCGGCACCGTCCAGCTCGCCGCGCAGCCGTCCATCGGCCATCACCAGCACGCGATCGCTGAGCCCGAGCAGCTCGGGCAGATCGCTGGAGACGACGAGCACCGTGGTGCCCGCGCGGGCGAGTTCGTTGATGAGTTCGTAGATCTCGGCGCGGGCACCGACGTCGATGCCGCGCGTGGGTTCGTCGAGGATGAGCACTCGCGGCTCGGCCAGCAGCCACTTGCCGATGACGATCTTCTGCTGGTTGCCGCCGGAGAGGGTCAGCGCGGGCTGGTCCAGCCCGGGAGTGCGGATCCGCAGCCGCTGCACCGACTCCGCGGCTTCGCGACGCTGCCCGGCCAGGTCGACCAGACCGGCCCGGGTGCGGTCGGAAATCGTTGCCAGGCCGAGGTTCTCGGCCACCGACGCGCCCAGCACCAGGCCCTGCCCGGCGCGGTCCTCGGGGACCAGCGCGAGCCCGGCGGCGCGGGCCGCGGCGATGTCGCCGGACGGGATCGACTGCCCGCCGACCAGCACTTCGCCCTGGTCGTAGCGGTCGGCGCCGAACAGCGCGCGCACCAGCTCGGTGCGTCCCGCGCCGACCAGGCCGCCGATGCCCAGCACCTCGCCGGCCCGCGCGGTGAAGCTGATGTCGGCCAGCACGCCGTGGCTGGTCAGGCCGCGGACCTCCAGCTGAACGTCGCCGATCTCGGCCTCGCGGGGCGGGTACTGCTGGTCGACGGTGCGGCCGACCATGAGCCGCACCAGCTCGTCCTGGTCGGTGTCGGCGGGCACCTCGCCCACCTTGGTGCCGTCGCGCAGCACGCTGACCCGGTCACCGATCTCGGCGACCTCGTTGAGCAGGTGCGAGATGAACACGACGCCGACGCCCTGCGCGGTGAGGTCGCCGACGATGCTGAACAGCCTGTCCACTTCGGACCGGCTGAGCACCGCGGTCGGCTCGTCCATGATCAGGAAACGGGTGTCCAGGCTGAGCGCCTTGGCGATCTCCACCAGCTGCCGGTGCGCGACGCCGAGCTCGCCGACGATGGCGTCCACGTCGAGGTCCAGGCCCATCCGCTCGATCAGCTCGCCGGCCTGGCGGCGCATCGCGCGGCGGTCGATCACGCCGAAGCGGCGGGGCGGGCGGCCCAGGTAGATGTTCTCGGCCACGGTCAGCTGCGGGACCAGCGCCATCTCCTGGTGGATGGTGGCGATGCCAAGCCGTTCGGCGTCCTCGGGACCGTGGAAGCGCACCTGCTCGCCGTCCACCCGGATCTCCCCGGTGTCCGGGCGGTGCGCGCCGGCGATCATCTTGATCAGCGTGCTCTTGCCCGCGCCGTTCTCCCCGAGCAGCACGTGCACCTCGCCCGGGCGCAGGTCGAAGTCCACGGCGTCCAGGGCGCGCACACCGGGGTAGGTCTTGGAGACCCCGATCAGCTCCAGATGCCCGTCGTCGGCCATCACGGTCAGCTCCACTCGTCGTTGAGCGCGGAAACTGTAATCGGTTTCCGTAGCTGGGCCACAATGAACGATGGATGACTGCCTGTCAAGTGGCGAAACTGGTCGCGAAACCGATTACACTCCGATTGATCGTGGTGCAACGGAGCGCGCGCGATCCCGAGCGGAGGAGGTGGCGTGGGCGTCACGATCCACGATGTGGCGGCGCGAGCCGGGGTTTCGGTGGCGACGGCGTCTCGCGCGTTGTCCGGCCAGCGCGGAGTGCGCGCGGCGAACCGCGACAAGGTGCTCGCGGCGGCGCGCGAACTCGACTACGAACCCAATGTTGTGGCGGCATCGCTGCGCAGCCGCACCACGCACACCATCGGCATGGTCGTGCCCCGGATCTCGAACCCGTTCTTCGCCACGCTCGTCGAGTCGATCGAGAAGCAGCTGCACGACGGCCAGCGCAGCCTGCTGCTGGCCAACTCGCACTACGAACCGGAACTCGAGCAGCGCCAGGTCCGCGCGCTGCTGGACCGCCGCGTCGACGCGCTGATCATGATCCCTTGTCACCGCGAGCGCAGCGGCGAAGCGCTGACCACGGCCGCGGCCCGGATCCCGGTGATCCAGCTCGACCTGCGGGTGGACGGCTTCGCGGGCAGCTGGGTCGGCGTGGACAACGAGGCCGGGGTCTGGCAGGTGGTCCGGCATCTGACCGAGCGCGGTGCCCAGCGCCTGGTGTTCGTCGGGGCGCAGCCCACCGACTCGGCGGCTCAGGCGCGTCTGGATGGTTTTCGGCGGGCGGTCGGCGATGGCGATGACGTGCTGTTGGGCGACTTCAGCAAGGAGTGGGGGCAGCAGGCGGCTCGGCAGCTGCTGAAGCGAGATTCTCTGCCCGACGGAATCGTCTGCGGCAACGACACGATCGCCCTCGGTGTGCTGGGCGAACTGGCGAACAGCGGTGTCCGGGTCCCGGAGGACGTCCTGGTCGCGGGCTTCGACGACATCCCCTACGCCGAACTCGCCCAACCGGCCCTGACTACGGTCCGCCAACCCCAAGAGCAAATCGCGGCCGAAGCTGTCCGAGGCCTCGATGCCCGCCTCTCCGGAGAAGAAACAACCCCCCGAAGCATCGCGATCACCCCAGGCCTCGTCATCCGTTCCTCCACCTGACCCCACCCCAGACCTAACTCTGGTTCCCCGCTCCGGACCTCCGTCCCAGGCCTGACTCCGGTCTTCGCTCGACCCGGCCTTGCCACCTGGCTCGAACTTGCCTCCGCCCGTGCCCGAGCGTTGGTCCGGTCCCAGATCCTGGATCACAGTTTCAATTGAAACTGTGATCCGCCGTGCCTGGGATTTACAGTTTCAATTGAAACTGTGGACCACCGGCGTGTCGGGACCCCGACATGCCGACGGGTGTGGACAACTCGCTGGGCCTGGGGAGAACTTCCGCGACTTCAATGGAAATTGGACGTCTGATTTCCATTGAAATCGCGTGTTTGACCGGATCCAGTGGGGCTTGGATGACGGTCGGTGGTTGGTGGATGGCGGGCGGTGGTCGGGGAAATCGCCGGCGTCGGGTCGTTCGGGTGTTCGGTTAGTCTGGGCCGCGACCTGTACCCGGAACGCCAGGTGTCTACTGTGGACGAATTAGTGCGGGAGTGGACCGCGCAGCTGCTCGACTCCGGCAACATCGCGGCGCTGATCGCGGGCCTGATCTCGTTGGTCCTGGTGCTCAACCGCGCCACCTGGCTGCCGCTGCGCAACGTCGTGACCATCGCGCACGAAGGCGGGCACGCGGTGATCGCGCTGCTCAGCGGCCGCAAGCTCAACGGCATCCGCCTGCATTCCGACACCTCCGGGCTCACCGTGTCGACCGGCAAGGCGACCGGACCGGGCATGGTCTTCACCCTGTTCGCCGGGTATCCGGCGGTGTCGCTGCTCGGCCTAGGTGGCGCGTGGCTGGTGACCGTGGACCTGGCGCACGTGATGCTGTGGGGTTGCATCGCGCTGCTGGCGGCCATGCTGCTAGCGATCCGCAACGCCTACGGCGTGCTGTCGATCCTGTTGACCGGCGGCGCGATCTTCGCGGTCGTCTGGTTCGCCACCCCGGCCTGGCAGGCGCTGTGCAGCGCCCTGCTGAGCTGGTTCCTGCTCATCGGCGGGCTGCGCCCGATCGGCGAGCTGAGCCGCAAGCGCTCGCGCGGCAGGGCGGCCAACTCCGACGCGGACCAGCTCGCCCGCCTGACCAGAACGCCCGCCGTCCTCTGGCTGACCACCTGGTACCTGCTCGGCCTGGTGGCCCTCGTCCTCGGCGGAACCTGGCTCCTCCTCATGCCCCAGGTCTGACGGGCCTGGTGCGAGGATTAGCTCGTTGCCGGGGGTGGCGTTTTCTAGTGCCTCGTCTATGAACCTTGATCGGGTTATTGATCATTAGCTGGTTGGTGTCGGGCATGCTTTCTGGGCAAGAGTGTTGAGTCTGGTGGAGGTGGTGGATGCCGCGCCGTCCGGAGGTGTTCGTGTGCCCGGTGAGCATGGCCGAGGGGCAACGCCTGCAGAGGATCAGCAGGACCTCGAAGGACCCGGTCAGGTTGCGTCGGGCGATCGTGGTGTGGGCCTCGGCTCAGGGGCGGTCGGTTCCTGACATCGCGCATCTGCTGGATCACATCGCGGACTACGTCCGCGATGTGATCCACGCGTTCAACCGGGAGGGTTTCCCCGCGCTGGACCCAAAATGGAGCGGGGGCGCACCCAGGGCGGTCGAAGTGGGCCGTGTCATTCCAACCGTGTAAGCCACGGATGGGCCAAGATCGAGTCAATTCGGTGACTCAGGAAGGCTCATTCCATGACAGAAAAAATTTCA
>NZ_JBSFBZ010000115.1:0-6437 GCF_053593195.1 Saccharopolyspora sp. NPDC002376 | reverse complement strand
CGCTGGCCCGGGCAGGGAAACCGCAGGCAGGCGGCCCCGCAGGGGCCGCCCTTGATGAAGAAAAGAAACTCTGAACACCGAAGCATGGCCGGATGAGGATCCTCCATGCCAGAGCGCGGACGCGACCGGCAGTGTCGACTTCAGACATCCCCGAGTGGCGGGCTCAGATCGAATACGCGGGCTGGAGCTGCTGATCAGTGTCGTTCTTGGCGGCGCTTGTCGGCGAGCGCATGGAGTTCCGCCCGGACTGTCTCAAGGTCAAATCGATATTTGCCGCCAGGCGTGACGAGCGCAATCGAGATCAGACCCTCATCGGCGTAGCGACTGATCGACCGGCGGGAGATGCCCAACTCCTTCGCCAGATCACCAGATGAGAGCAGCCGCATGCCCCGAACGTATGGGCACGGACTGGCCTGTGCTGCCTGGCTGGCCTCACCGGCCTTACTGGCCTTATTCTGTGGCCTGACTGGCCTCAAAGTTCGATTTTCTCGGGGGCGCAGATGAACCGCGGAAGCTGGGTACTAGGTGTCGCCGACCTCGTGTACGTGTGGCCGGGCGGCGAGTGCGTGCAGGTCTTCGGGTACCCGGACTACGTCCGCCGACTGTCTGGGGAGGCTCACGACGCACAGCCGTTCAGGACTTGCGGGGTGCCGCCGTTCGGTTCATTCGAGAGCTTCCACGCTTGGTGCCGACGGGACCATCGAGAACAACAGAAGGCCGCGCTGCCTGACCTTGGTCATGCAACACGGCCTCGAAAGCTGGACGGCTGGCCTAGATCAACTCGACCATCCGCTCGATGATGGCGGAGGGCTTGTGTCGCATGAGCCGCTCACGCTTCCCCGGCTTGTTCGCGTACCCGATACTCAGAGCCCCGACTCTCTGCGCAGCTTCAATGTCTGTGCCGGAGTCGCCGACCATGACGCAATCCGTGGGCGAAACCCCGAGAGACCTCGCCGCCTGGAGCAGCAAGTGCGGTTCAGGCTTGAGCTTCTCGACATCGGCGGTTTCGCGGGCGGAAATCCCGGCAACCTTGGCGCTCAGCCCGCGTGCCTGAAGATAGGCGCCGACAGCAGCCGTCGAGTTGTTCGACACGATGACGACCGGAATCCCTTGTTGCGCAAAGGCTTCCAGAACCTCAGCCGCACCCAATGTGGCCGGGGCAGACTCGACCGCCTGCACTTCCAGTTCAGTTAGTCGGCGCTCTATCTCGACCGGAAAGACGTCGGCCCCGGCCGCATACTTCAGGACGTCAAACGGGTCCCGGCTTCGGTTCACCGCGTCCGGTAGCGCGCCATCGAACAGCGCGCGCAGCTCCGCGGCAACCTCGTGGTCCGGGACCCCGCCAAAGACCGCGCAGACCGGGCCGTCAAAGTCGAGCAGTACTGCGCTGCTGCGAGAGATGACCTGGGGCGGCCTCATCAGCGACGCGCTTCCCGCGCGACAGTCGTCCAAATGCTGTCGAACCACATTTGAGACTGTTCGATGAACAGGCCACTTAGCGACTCCTCGCCCGGGTCGGCTGCGTGGTGGAACAAGGTCGCGTCTTTGCCCATGAGGTCCCAGATTGGGGTGTCCTCGCCGTCGAGCTGGACAACGTGTTCGCGGACTGGGTAGTAGCCGAAGAACGCTTCGGACTTGTTGATCAGGTAGAGCTTGAACAGCGGCACCGCGGGATAGACCCGGAGTTCAGCTTTGGCGTCTGCCACAAGGCCAAGGCGGCCCATCTCGTTCACCGTGTCAACGATCGCCAGCGTGTGGCGCTGCATGATTCCGCTCGCGCGCTTGCGGAACGCAGGACTGTCCTGCATGTCGTCAACGCGGGCAGGCAAGGCCCACGGCGTCTCAGTGTCGGGAACGAGCAGCCGCACCCGGATCGACTCAGGACGGACGCGCCCACTGCGGATCCTGTCGAGCGGCTCAGTCAGCGCGCCGTTCAGGGTCTCGCCAGAGAAGCCGGCAAAGTCGATCGACACCTCCGACTGCTCGAAAGCCCGCTCAAGGTGGGGCCGAAGCCCAACGGGGCGTTCGGTGCGCTCGCGAACGAAGGCGCCGCTCCCCTGCCGCGCGACGATGAGCCCTTCTTCTTTCAGGATCCGCAACGCCTGCTGAATGGTCATACGAGCGACCCCGTAGCGCTTCGCGAGCTCCGTCTGCGATGCGAGCTTGTCGCCCGGCATGAGCTTCTTCGTGAGGATCGCCGCGCGGAGCGCGTTCGCGACCTGCTGGTACGGCGGACGGGGGTCGTCGGGGTCGAGTTCGGTCATTTTCCCAGGTTAACGCAGCGAACCACGATCTGACTAGCCAGGCTGACCAACCTGTTGACATGGCTAGCCAGGCTGGTCTAATCTGTACATGGCTAGCCAAGCTGGCCAAGAAAATTCCAGACCCACGGAGGCACGTCATGGCGCTGAAGAACATCCCGGTCAACATGCAGGGCTACAAGCTGATGATCACGGAGGCTCCGGCGATCAAGATGAAGGAAGACGACCAGACGGGCGAGATGAAGCCGGTCACCAACCGCGAGGGCGAGAACCAGTTCGTGGTGTCGCTGTTCGCGAAGAAGCGCCCGCAGGAGGGCCAGTTCGCCGAGAAGGGTGAGGAGATCAAGGTGACCCTGACCGTTGACCCCGGCGAGGGCTTCGAGGAGGGCACCTACGTCCAGCTGGTCGACGCGACCACGAGCCCGTGGCAGAACGAGCGCAACGGCCGATTCTCCTCGGGCATCTCGTTCAAGGCCAACGGCCTGACCCCGGCGTTCTGAGCTTCGCCGCACACGATCTGACTTCCATTTCCTCATTCTTCTTTTAAGCCTTTCGGCTGTTTGTTCTTTGAGAATTCCAGAGTGGGCCGAGCCATGCCTTTTTCGGCGCGAATTTGTGCGCCGGGAAAGCGATATTGGCCCCCGGATTTATTGCCGGGGGTCTTTATGGTTTTCCGATTTTCGAAAGGGAGTGATTGCTATGCAGTCCTTGGGATTGCAGTACTGCCCGGCATGCGACATCACCTACCGGACCTACCGGCACTCCGGCGACCAGTTCTGCCGCCGCGGCACCGGCGGGGTGATCAACGGTGGCTGAGCCGAACGAGTACAAGCCGCTCGTGCGGACCGATCCGACGACCGGCGGGCAGTGGTTGGAGCCGGACGACAGTTAGCAGACGAGAAAAGGGGTTTCGGTGACCAGTGAGGCTCTGGAAATTCAAGCCATTCTGAGGAAGCTCAAGGATGTTGGCGAATGTCTCGAGGAGTTCTCCCGGCGCACGAGAGTCAAGGAAAGCGGCCGGAACTGGCGAATGCCGTTCGCTCAGTCTGAGGTAGAGCAAGCAATCGATGAATTGTCTGTGGTCGCCAGTGAATGGGAGTGAGTGAGATGAACGGTTTCAGTTTCCACGGTTCCGGTTGCATGGGTTCGGGGCGGTGATCGGCGGTGGTTGAGGAAACGGACCTGTTCGGCAACCCGATCGAGCCGCTCAAGCCGCGGGAGAACCCGCGTCCGCCGATCAACGACATGGACCTCATCGAGGAGGTGTTGCGCAAGGCGACCACTCAGGGGTTCGTCCTGGTGGGGCAGCTCCGGGAGGACGTCTACGTGCGCACGACCGGTGATGAGGTCGAGAAGGTGTCCGTGGACCTGGATGCTGCGGTGCACCAGCTCATTGACGCCCGCTGGCTGGACGTCGGCGGCAACCACCAGGTGCGCTACGGGCGCTACACCGGTCCGGCGCGGTCGGTGCTGGTTCCGAAGAGGACCCGCCAGGCCTCCTCCCGCTGGGCGGCATTGAGCAAGCCGTGGCGGGCGGCATGAGCAGGGCGACGTGCTCACCGTTGTGTGGGCAGTTCACTGACGATCCGGCGTGCCGCTCGTGCCGGGTCTCGGTGCTGCGCGATGAGTCCGGCAGCTACTCCGGCACGGAGAAGTTGCGGGCGCTGCTGACCGACGTGCAGACCGAGGCGCGTTTCTACGAGAACGAGGTGGCCGCATCTTCCGATCTGCCTTTCTCCTGGCGGCTGCTGGTCCTGCGGGACGAATTGCTCGGGGCGATCACGGCCATTCAACGCTGGGCCGAGCACCGCCTAGAGGAATTGGACAAGAAGGAGAGCAATGGCTGATTACGAGGAGGTGATCCGAGCAACGGGCGCGTGCATCGGCCGGTTGTGGCGGCTGGAATCGAGTTTCGTCTCGACCGATTCCACGGCGGCAATCCCGGCCACGCGGGAGTTCATGAGCCTCATGGATTCCGTGCAGCGCGCCCAGTTCCAGTTCGAGAAAGCACTGATGGACGCAGGCGAGGACGACCCCGCCTGAACCAGGTTCGACCGAGAAAGGAGTGATCAGCAATGCAGGTGCAGGCACTGAACAAACGCGCAATGAACAAGTACCAGGAGCTGCACAACGCCCTGGAAGTGGTGCGGATCGCGCTGACCGAAGCCGCAGGGCTCCACAAGAAGATCGTCGAGCCCTCGCACGAGGACGTCGGTTGGCAGGTGCCCTCCCGCGAAGAGGTGGAGGCCGCACACAGCAAGGCCGTCGAGCAGCTCAACGCGCTGCACGGCTCCACGGTCACGTGGGAGAAGGAACTCGTTTCGCGCGGATGGAGGGTCTGAGGATGGCACGCAAATTCCAGGTCGATGCCGTGATCGAGGACATCGACAAGGCCATGACCAAGCTCCGCGACGCGATGGCCGGACTCCAGGTCCGCACCGCCGGGTTCAAGAAGGAGCACGACGAACTCGCCCGTCAGGTCGCGAACTACAAGGTCGATCTCGAAGACGTCGCCCCCTACATCAAGGCCTCCTAGGGCGCGACCGCACCACACCCGCAGGGGCTCGGCTGCCAGATCCGGTAGCCGAGCCCCTTCTTTATGTCCGCTGAAGGCATTTCAGGAGTTGATCAGTAATGGGCAAGGACTCTCGTCGTAAGGGAATCGAGTGGCGCGCGGCCGGGTGGATGGCCCGCCACCCCGCCATGACCACCGCCCCGGCCGTGCTGGGCACGAGCATGGTCGAGTTCGGCCCGGTCACCACCGCCGGTGTGCTGGCCGGGGTCGGCGCGGCGGGTCTGTCCTGGTACCGGGGCCACCCGGGGACCTTCGACCGCCACGCCGCACCGTGGATGAGGGCGTTCCGGCAACGCTGGGTGCGCTACATCGGCAGACGCTGGCGCGGGCTGATGATCGACTGCGAGTTCGGGCGGGAGAACCGCCGCACCGGCCATGTCGAGGTCCCCCGCCTGCTGCGGGTCCGCTCGGCGTCCCCGTCGATCGACACCCTCTACATCAAGCCGCTTCGCGGGCAGTCGTTCAAGCGGTTCCAGGACGCCCAGGACGAGTTGGCGATGGCGCTGCGGGCCGATGCGCTCGGGGTCACCAAGGTCAAGCCCGGCGTGATCGCGTTGACCGTGGTCCGTGGCAACCCCTTCACCGACATCGTGGCCCCGGCGGAGATCCCCGCGGATGCCGCCGACGTGGACCTGTCGGCGATCTACATGGGCGAGGACGAGCACGGCAACGACTGGACCGAACCCCTCATCGGCGGCAAACACCTGCTCGTGTGCGGTGCGACCGGTTCGGGCAAGGACTCTCTGATCTGGAACCCGCTCCTGGCGATGGGCCCGGCGATCCGCGAGGGCATGGTGAAGGTCGACTTCCTGGACCTCAAGGGCGGTATGACCGCCGGGAGTCACCGGGATTCGGGCTTCTTCAACCGCTATGCCGACGACCCCGACAAGGGCCTGGAGGTCATCGAGGCCTTCCGCGACGACATGAAGGCCACCCAGCGCTACCTGGCGGCTGAGGGCCTGCGGAACTTCACCGTCAGCCGCGAAACCCCGTTCCGGCTGCTGATGATCGATGAGCTGGCCATGATGACCGCCCTCGGCAGCTCCGGCACCACCCGGGCGGCGATCAAGCTCATGGCCGAAGTCATGACCCAGGGCCGCGCCCCCGGTTCCGGGCTCTGCGCCTACGTGCAGGAACCCACCAAGGACATCGTCCCGGTCCGGGACCTGTTCACCAGCCGCGTGTGCATGCGCACCTCCGCCGAGAACCACGCGGACATGGTCCTCGGGGAGGGCATGCGTCAACGCGGGGCCCTGGCCGATGAGATCCCCGCCGACGACGAGCACGCCGGGATCGGGTTCCGCGTGGACAAGTACTCCCGCCGCCCCGTCCGGGTCCGCGCCGGATACGCCACCGACGAGGACATCACCGAACTCGTCCGAACCTGCACCCCCGACCCGTCCAACGTCGTCCAGCTCCACCACGACGACGAGACCCACGAAGACGAACAGGCCGCCTGAAAAGGCCTGACACAGAAGGGACAACCGAATGTCAGAGCAGTTCAAGCCCCGCTTCTACCGCGGGCACCGCGGCATGATCCTGGACCTCACCCCCACGGCCGCCAGCATCAGCATGGGGATCAACGGTGGCCCGGCGTACTC
>NZ_JBSFBZ010000114.1:0-6844 GCF_053593195.1 Saccharopolyspora sp. NPDC002376 | reverse complement strand
CTCGACTACTACTTCGCCGGCGACGGCGCCAAGTACGACGACGACGGCGACATCTGGCTGCTCGGCCGCGTCGACGACGTCATGAACGTCTCCGGGCACCGCATCTCCACCACCGAGGTCGAGTCCGCACTGGTCTCCCACCCCAACGTCGCCGAGGCCGCGGTGGTCGGCGCCTCCGACCCCACCACCGGCCAGGGCATCGTCGCCTTCGTGATCCTGCGCGGCGGGGTCGACGACGCGGCCTCCGGCGAGGCCGCGCTCAAGGAGCTGCGCGAGCACGTCTCCCGCGAGATCGGCCCGATCGCCAAGCCCCGCCAGATCATGATCGTGCCCGAGCTACCCAAGACCCGCTCCGGCAAGATCATGCGCCGGCTGCTGCGCGACGTCGCGGAGAACCGCGAGGTCGGCGACGTCACCACGCTCGCCGACTCGTCCGTCATGTCGCTGATCTCCAAGGGCCTGAACACCACCAGCGACGACTGAGCAGAACTGACCAGACCACCGCCCGGCAGGCTGACGCCCCGTCCCTGTCCCCGACCTGCCGGGTGGTACCCATGTGCCGCGCTGTGCGCCGGGTTTTGTTGGTGCAACAGCGGATTGCTCCCGCCTCCACATTCCCTCCAGCAACTCCAGTCGCACCGCGGAACTGACCGTTCGGAGAGCTCCCCCCGACATTGTCGGCGGTTAGAAAGGACATCTGGTTACGCAACGCCGAACCACGTCGTAACAACAACGGCCACCAGATCGCGAGCCGATTCCCAGCCAGGATCAACAAGCACCGCCCGAGGAGTTGTCATGAAAGCAGCAGTCGTCCACAGCTTCGCGAACGAGCTGACCATCGACGAGGTTCCCAAGCCTGAGCCGGGGCCGGGAGAGGTCGTCGTGAAAATCGAAACCTCCGGCCTGTGCCACACCGACATCCACGCGGCGCACGGGGACTGGCCGGTCAAGCCCAAGCTCCCGCTCATCCCCGGGCACGAGGGCGTCGGCATCGTCGAGAGCGTCGGTCCGGATGTCACCGAAGTGGCCGAAGGCGACCGAGTGGCGATTCCCTGGCTGGGGATCGCCTGCGGTGTCTGCGACTACTGCACCAGCGGCTGGGAAACCCTGTGCGAGAAGCAACTCAACACCGGCTACTTCATCGACGGCGGGTACGCCGAGTACGCCAAGGCGTCGGCGAAGTACGTCGCCAAGGTCCCGGACGGGGTGGATCCGCTGGACGCGGCGCCGCTGACCTGCGCCGGGGTCACGACCTACAAGGCGGTGAAGCTCTCCGGAGCCCGTCCCGCGTCCACGGTCGCCGTGTTCGGCATCGGCGGACTCGGACACCTCGCCGTGCAGTACGCCAAGATCTTCGGTGCGCAGGTAGTGGCGGTGGACGTGGTCGACGAGAAGCTCGAACTCGCTCGGGAACTCGGGGCCGACCACACCGTCAACGCGCTCACCGAGGATCCCGTGCAGGCGATCAAGGACCTCGGCGGCGCCGACGCCGCGATCTCGGTCGCAGTGGCGCCGAAGGCATTCGAGCAGGCGTACGGCTCGCTGCGCCGGGGCGGCAAGCTGGTTTTCGTCGCGCTGCCGGCTGACAACTACGTGCAGCTGCCGATCTTCGAAACCGTGCTCAACGGCATCACCATCGTCGGCTCGATCGTGGGCACCCGCGGTGACCTGGACGAGGTGTTCCGCCTCCACCAGCAGGGCCGCACCAAGGTGATCCGGGAGGCCCGCCGCCTCGACGAGGTCAACACCTGCTTCGAGGAGGTCGAGAAAGGCCAGGTCAAGGCCCGGCTGGTGTTCGACTTCCGCAGCTGAGCTGAAGCCCCGTGAGTCTGTTGGTGACTATCGCACGCTCAACAGACTCACGGGCATTGAGCGGACATCCTCGTGCCGACCCGGTTCATCCGATGATGAAATGATCGCGTCGGTTCCGACGACCACGATGCGATCGGCCCCGAGGTCCAGTGCCGGTTTGATGGGCGTGTTCAGCCGGGTTCCACCGTCGACGTACCAACCGTGCGCCTCGGCGGGGAACTCAGTGCGGACTGGTGGGAACAGCACGGGCAGTGCGGCGGAGGCCCGCAGGTGCACGTGATCGATTGTCGCGGGCACGTAGTCGAGGATGTGGGAGCGGTGCAGCACGGGCTGCACCGCGCTCTCAACGAACACGACCGTGCGGCCACTGCGTACGGCGGTGGCGAGAAGCCCTCCACCATCATCTATCCTCAATCGAAACAAACGGTGTTGCCACGACCGATTGAATCCGCCCGCACCTCGATCACTCGCAACAGCAACAGCTCTCGGTCAAATGGCGTGTTTCTTGGCCTGGACGTGGGCAAGGAGGGACGCTGGTGGCCAGCATGCCGGCGCGAACAACAACTGGCCATCAGCGCAGCGAGCTCTGGGGTGCAACAGGTTCTCCCGCCAATGCCCGACCCCGCACTTCAGCACGTAGATGCTGCGCATGAACTTACTGGCGTCCACAGTTGACACAGCCGGGCCGCGCAGCGAGTGGCCCGGCTGATCCGGCCCGTCGAGGCCGACAGCATCGCAACCAACTCCGCGGGCAGCCCCGGCCGATTCAGTGTTCGTCGTAGTGGTCGCCGTGGATGGCGTGGCGATGTCCGTCGTGGATGTAGTCGACGTGGTCGCCGTGAGGAACGGCGACATGACCACAACCTTCACCGTGGGTGTGCTCGTGCCCGTCATGTGCGACATGCTCGCCCTGCTCGCATTCGTCGTAATGGTCGTCGTGCACCCGGTGCAGGTGCCCATCGTGCACGTAATCGACGTGGTCACCATGGGGAACTGACACGTGCCCGCAGCCTTCACCATGAGCATGCTCATGCGCGGAGTGCTCTTGATGCGCCATCATCACCACCGGCCTTTCGCCCATTCCGAGCGTTTTTGACCTAAGAAGACTAATATCGCATGCAGCAATGCGCATAGTGACATTCGACCCGTCCGACACGCCGTACTGGGGCCCGAGCACGATCGACTGCAAGACAACCACAGGTCTACACCAACGAACGCGGAACTACCGGAACTTCTGGCCTACCACTAGATCCGTCAACGGCTGTGCATTCACGCGGAGCAGGCGGAGACGCTGGATGAGCAGGTCCGTCAGGTATCGACTGGCCGCGCCTGGTGATCAACCGCTCCGGAGGAGCAGACCGACCTACGGGGGGCTCCGTCTCGGCGGCAACGCGCAGTACCCGCTGGCGACGATCCAGTCGCCGTTGGAGGTCCACGTCGAGCTGGACCCCACGACCCGGCCAACCCCCGGGCAGTGGGCGGCGATCGAGGACACGCCCCGACCGACCGCTGCCCGACCTTCCCGAGGCACTTCAAGCTCGCCTGACGGCTCCCACCGAGAAAGAAAGCGACGAAGCCCCACTCAGCGCTGCGCCACACCGAGAAATACCAAAATGAAATCGGATTCAGCAAAAGCCGTGCCGGTTCAAGAAATCCGTCCGTTGCCCTCGGCGATCTTTTCCGCCCCCACGAGCTGACGAGCTCCACTGTCTTCCCTACCAGGAAAGCCACCTTTAGCGGTCTGTATGCAGACTGCACGGTGTGTCTGGGGAGAAGATCCACAACGAGAATCACAGCGCCGCCAGGACCGCCTTCCAGGTCGGCGCAGTGCGCGGCCCGGGCGAGCGAGCAAACGCGGAGCTCAAGAGCTGGAAAACCCTCCGCAAGATCCACTCCAGCCCAAGCCTCGCGACCACACTCGTCAACGCCGTCCGAACCGTCATCCAAGCAAGCTGAATCCAAGCGGAAAAAGCTCACTCCCCCGGAAACGCCGTTCCGGCGGCAGACCCCTTCAGGTTGAAGTAGCTAGCGGTGTTCGGGGTTTTCGTAGTCGTGGCGGCAGCCGGCGTCCCAGGCGGTGCGCTGGTTGCCGTAGGCCGGGATGCCGCCGAGGTCTTTGAGCATGCGGGCCAGGTGCAGCAGATTCCAGGTCATGAAGGTGGTGTTGCGGTTGGTGAAGTCGTTTTGCGGGCCGCCCGAGCCGGGGTCGAGGTAGGAGGGGCCGGGGCCTGCCTCGCCGATCCATCCGGCATCAGCCTGAGGGGGGATGGTGTAGCCCAGGTGCTGCAGGCTGTAGAGGATGTTCATGGCGCAGTGCTTGGCGCCGTCCTCGTTACCGGTGATCAGACAACCGCCGACACGGCCGTAATAGGCGTACTGCCCGGCGTCGTTGAGCAAGGCGGAGCAGGAGTAGAGGCGTTCGATCACTTGCTTCATCACGGAGCTGTTGTCTCCTAGCCAGATGGGGCCCGCCAGCACGAGGATGTCGGCCGCCAGGACCTGTTGGTACATGTCCGGCCACGCGTCTGTCTCCCAGCCGTGCTCGGTCATATCGGGCCACACGCCGGTGGCGATGTCGTGGTCCACCGCCCGTATGACGTCGACGTGCACTCCTCGTTCGTTCATGATGGCGGTGCTGTGGTCGATCAGACCCCGCGTGTTGCTCGTCTTCGGTGAGCGTTTGAGGGTGCAGTTGATCACTAGGGCCCGTAGATCGTCGTACCGGGCAGGCGGTGCATCGGCGGCGGGCGACGAAGCAGTCACACGGTCCTCCTGGAAATCCCGCCGCCCAGCGAACGGCGAAGCGTCCACATCCGGATTCAGTCTGCGGGCGGCCCGCGGAAGGCACCACAACAACACCTCCGAATAGCCCGAGCGGTGCTCGAGTTCTGCCAGCCACCGCCACCGACCACCGCGCTGATGGGTGACTGACAGTGGCTGGGGCGGCCGGCGTTACTTAGCGTCGTTTCATGGGTGCTGAAGCTGCAACTGGGTCGCGGAACGTGGCTGCGGGCGAGGACGTCGCGCATTTGTTGGTGCGTTGTCTGCGGGCGGAGGGCGTGGAGTACGTCTTCGGGCTCCCCGGCGAAGAGAACATCCGCTTCGTCGACGCGCTGAACGACTCCGGTATCGAATATGTCCTGGTGCGCCACGAACAGGCCGCCTCGTTCATGGCTGAGGTCTACGGGCGCCTGACCGGCCGAGCCGGCGTGTGCTCGGCCACGCTGGGCCCTGGCGCGATCAACCTGCTGCTCGGCACTGCGGATGCCACCACCAACAGTGCTCCGATGGTGGCCCTGGCGGCACAAGGCTCCCTACGCCGCCTCCACAAGGAGTCGCACCAGGTCATCGACCTGGTATCGATGTTCGCTCCAGTCACCCAGTGGGCGGCCCGTGTCGAATGTCCCGACGCGGTACCGGAAATGACGCGCAAGGCGTTCAAGACCGCGCAGAGCGAACGCCCGGGTGCGGTGTTCCTGGCCGTGCCGGAGGACATCGAAGCAGGGGACCTCGCCGAGCAGCTGGCACCCCTGCCCATCGACACGGTGCATCCTGATGCGCCGTCGCCCTCCCAGATCGCACGGGCTGCCGAGGTCCTCACCGCCGCCAAGCGGCCCGTCGTGTTGGCCGGCCACGGCGCCGCCAGGGCACGGGCCTCGGACGCTCTCATCCGTTTCGCCGAGCGGCTGAACATCCCGGTCGCGACCACCTTTCACGGCAAGGGCGTCTTCCCCGACGACCACCCGAACGCACTGGGCGCAGTCGGTTTCATGCGCCACGACTACAGCAACTTCGGCTTCGACACGGCCGACGTGCTGATCTGCGTGGGGTATGAGATCCAGGAATTCGACCCAGTAAAGATCAACCCGCACGGTGACAAGCAGATCCTGCACGTGCACCGGTTTCCCGCCGAGGTTGACCAGCACTACCCAGTCGCAGTGGGCATCGAAGGTGCCCCCTCGCAAGCACTGGACGCACTCACCTCAGCACTGCCCGATGGACTCGCTCATGCCACAGGACGCAGCGAGAAGATCCGTACGTTGCTCGACGAGGAACTCCAGTACGGCCGCACCAACGACGCGTTCCCCGTGGTGCCGCAGCGTGTGGTGGCCGATGTCCGCGCCGCGCTGGACCGCCAGGACGTCGTGCTCGCCGACACTGGTGCCGGAAAAATGTGGATGGCCCGGCTCTATCCGGCGTACGAACCGGATACCTGCCTGGTCTCCAACGGACTGTCCACAATGGGCTTCGCGCTGCCGGGCGCCATCGCCGCCAAGCTGGCCCGGCCAGACCGAAGGGTTCTGGCGATGATGGGCGACGGCTCATTCCTGATGAACTCCCAAGAGCTGGAGACAGCCGTCCGCGAACGCATCCCGTTGGTCGTTCTCGTCTTGGTGGATGAGGAATACGGCCTGATCACCTGGAAAATGGAGCTCGAACTCGGCCGCCACAGCCACACCCGGTTCACCAACCCAGACCTGGTCGCCTACGCCGAAAGCTTCGGCGCACACGGCCACGCGATAGAGACCGCCGACCAACTGCTGCCCGTACTGCGCCGCGCCCTCGACGACGACACGGTCACCGTCATCACCTGCCCCATCGACTACACCGAAAACCTGCGACTGACTAACCGGCTGGGCGAACTGCACGGCCCATTCTGATCATTCGACAACGCCCCCACCGAAAACACGATCGGCGTCACAGTGCTATTCAGCCACAGCACCTACCGGAATCACCCCGCGGAAACAACAGCGCAGTCCGGTCGAACAAAGCGTTCACCGGCACGGTGCGGGTGTACGACCTCGTCCGCGCCCTGGGCCCCGGGCAACGCGAGTGGACGGCGGGGACCGACCGGATGACGGAGTCGGTATTACGCCTCATGGGTGAGGCTGATCAGCAGTCGAGTCTGCGGCCTCTGCGAGGTCTAGGGCCGGGCATCATGAGTGAGCAGAAGCCGTACCCGCCACTGCCGGAAGGCGTCGTGATGGGGGAAACCTCGTTCGGCCCCGACGCCGGCCCGCATGCCCCAGCC
>NZ_JBSFBZ010000113.1:0-8086 GCF_053593195.1 Saccharopolyspora sp. NPDC002376 | reverse complement strand
CAAGCACTCCAAGATCAGCACACCGAGCACATGATCAACTACGTTACGAGCGGGCAGCGCCCGGGCCAGATTCACGGAAACTGTGCCAGAGCCAGTATTCGCGCGCCGTCGACATCCCAGTCGGCCCCGCGACGCAAGACCACGAATCGCACGTGGCGCAGCCATTCATAGAAGACTTGCCGGAAGATCCCCAACACCCTGCACGTCACCGCCCTGGCTCCCTGATCCGGGCGCCGGCCGCATCCAGGTCACGCCAGGAGGGGGAAGACTATTTTCCCGCAGATTGTCCTGAACCAGATACGCCGCTGCCTGAGGACGCGCTCCGCGAGAACCACGACGCGGCGTCCCGCTCGTCCAGGTAACGCAGGTGCTCGCCGCGACGATCAAGCGCACGTGACCGACAGCGACCCGAGCTCTGACATGCACCCCGAACTGGCGTTCACAGACGAGCCCGCACGTGGTGGCGAGCCCTGCCGAGTCTGCGGCAAGGCCATCTCCCCGAAGGCACATCGACTCCAGCGGAAGCGGCACGTTTGCAGCCCGAGGTGCAACGAACGGCTGAAACGCTGGCACACCAGAGCCGCCGCCAAAGACCGTGAAACCGCCGCCGGGGCACAACGCCAGCCGGACCCGGCTGCTCCGCAGGTCCACACCTACCACCCGCACGCGGTGTGGACCTCACCAGGAGGGCGGGGGTACGCGGAGCGCCTGTGGGAAGGCGTCCGTGGCGTGTACGCCCTCAGTCTCAGTACCGGAATGACCAAGGTGGGCCGCTCGAATTCCATCGCGTCCCGGCTGAGCGAGCACTTCAAGAACTGCGAGAATTACGGCGTTGACGTCGTTGACGTCGCCGTGCTCGCCACCTCGCGCGACCTACTGCCGATGGAACAATCGTTGAAGCGCTTCATCAAAGGACACCCCAGGGCCCGCACCACCCCGTCGTTGATGGAATCGGCCTTCGACGTCCCGTTCGCGGACGTGGTTGATTTCCTGATCCGGGAACGGCTCGGAGTTCTCTGGATCCCCACCGCCGCGGCGGCCAACTCCGTCTTGGACCGTGTGTTCGACGAATCCGTGCTCGAGGCCGTGATTGAGAACGAGCTCCGCGAACTGCGCGACTAGCGACCCCAGATTTGGATCGGCTGGCGAGAGTTTGGATCGGCTGGCGAGAGGCAGCCAGTTCGAGTCCGGTCAGGGAGCGCGGAGGATTCTCGGGCGGATGTCCGGCCAGTGGTCTTCCACGTAGGTCAGGAAGGCTTCTCTTGATGTGGCCCTGATTCCGTGGAGTCGGGTTGCTGGATAACCGGTGCAGGCGACGTCCCCACTGCGCGTGAACACTGTTCGGGCGCGGGCCCGCATCTACGAGGCGATACCCATACGGCGGCCGGCCACCCAGAAGCCGCCCCTGCTTACACACCTGAGCCCGCATCTCCGCCAACACCCGACGCCGGGTCCGCAGCACCTCCTGCCGGGACTGCGACCCCAAAGGCAGCATCAACTCCTGATGCGTCGGATCGTCGAGATCCACCGGCCCCCGGGCCTCCGGCAACCACAACTGCACACCCTGCTCGGCCAGGAAAGGCCATCACCGTCCCCGACCACCACCGCATCGAACCCACGGTCCGAGCGCCGCGCCTCGTCCAACAACGCCGCCGCCGCTTCCACCAGGACCACCGGCGCGAACAACCCTCATCGAAACCTCCGCCACGATCACCCCACAGCTGGCGATCGTCTCCTCCGTCACCTCGAGCTGCCAGGCCAACGATGTCTCCTGATCCTGGAACTCCTGGGTCGACATCCGACCGTAAAACGCGAACAACGCCAGCCCCTCATCAAGGCCACTCCCCCACTGCCACTGTCCGAGTCGGCCACACCCGACACGGGAAGAGCGCCGCTAGAGAACACATTGGACATTCGTCCGCGCTCACGACCATACGAAAGAGGAATTGGGATTAGCGGGACAGCTGGGGCGACAAACACCGGCGGTGCGCCAGACGCTGGATGGCAACCGCTGAGCGCGATGCCCCGGCGCAGCGGTCGGCGTAGGCATCGCCTCCTGCCACGTCCCAGCGGTGCGTGGCTGAGTGGCCGGCTTCGCTGCAGGCGACGTCGACTTGGACCGACAAGACCGTGCTCGCTGGCAATGTGACCGGGACACGATCACCACGCTGCTGGCGTTGCCCCCGACCGGCGATGGCTTCATGACCGACGTCCCGGTGCGGATGCTGGTATGGCCGTGGCGGCAGCGGCAACCCGCCCGATGGTTCACCCAATGCGAGTCAAACCGACGACCGCACCTGCCACATGCAATCAGCCCCGCCAACCGATAACTCCGGGTATCGCCGTCCTGAGTCTTGCAGGCAACGCGCATGCCCTGGATCGACTGGAACGTCGCCGCGTCGACCAACGCGGCATGTGCGGGCGCGTTCGACACCGCCCACTCCCGCTTGTCTTCGCGCTACTGCCACTTCGATGGAGAGTAGTCCTACCTCAAAGCAGAGCAAACTTCACTACACCGCGCTCGGCTCATCTCCCGCGCAGCTCTAGTGCGACCGCGCCAAGCACCAGGGCGCCTCCAACAAACGCACCGACCCTAAGCGACTCGCCGAACACTGTCGCACCGATCACAGCACCGACAACCGCCAGGCGTCGCAGCTGCATGCGAGTGGGCCGTGGACGCCACGCGCAACACCAGCGAGCACGACCCCAGCGAGCAAGAAGATCGCCGCCGCTCCGCCGAGTGGCGGCACCGTGTCGACCATCAGCTTCATCGCCGGAATCGCCGAATCCCAGCACACGTAGAGTGCGAGCAACAGGAGCACAGTGTGATCACGGGGCGCCGCGCCCGTCCGCCCATCACTCCGGCGCTGCACAATTCTGCCGATGGCCACCGCGAAGCTCCTCACAATCTGTCAATCCGTCTCATCCCTCAGTTGGACGTCCACATCGCCTCATCGACCAAACAGGTGACCACAGTCCCCTTTGGCTCTCGGCGGGCGTTTCGACCAACGCGCTCGTCAACATACTTGCGCCGAGGAGCCACAACGGGGCGCAAAAAAGCCCGTTGACCTGCACTTACGTGCTGATCAACGGGCTTTTCGCTCCGTCGGGACGGCGGGATTCGACCCCACGACCCCTTGACCCCCAGTCAAGTGCGAGGTCAACGGCATGCTCAAGCTCATTTTCCCAGGTCGCTAAGAAGTCTAACCGGCGAAGTAAAGGAGTCCATGAAAGCGCCCTCCGCCTCTCTTCGCTCGCATCCCACCTCAGTATCCCCAAGCAGGCACCACGGCGTCCACCTGCTCCGGTGAACCAGACGCGCTGTCGAGGCACCTCGTCTCGGCACTACGCTGCCTGTACACCCACGCCGTGACCGATGGGCTGATCAGCGAAGCGAGCAACCCGGCACCGCAGGCCCCGAACCTCGCAGGCTTCCCACCACACGACGAGCGCTGTCGGTCATCAACCAGGTCACGGCCAGCACCGGCAACGACCGCTTCTGGACAGCCTCCCGCTGCGGCTGACTTCGCGCGTAGACCCTTGGCTCTGCCGAAGCCACTCGAAACGAGGGATCGCTGGCGCGAGACAAGCGCCCAAGACCATCGTCCGTGAGACGAGCCCAGGCGCTCAATTGCGGATCGCGCGTCAGCTCGTTCACGACCAGTCCCTCAGCCAACCGTCTTCCTGACCAGATAATCGCCCCGGTGGGTTCCGGCGAGCCAGCGGTGGATCAGACCCGTCCGCACTCCCTTCTGCGAGGAAGGATGGAGTCAGACCCCGACCTTCGAGGCACCCGGTGGAGGTGCGGCAACGTGCGGTGCGGCTGGCGGCCGAGCATCCTATCGAAAGCCTTGATCATATTCGGTCCTGGCACACCGACCGCACCTTGCCGGCAATTTGACGACTGCGGCAGTCGCAGCGCAGTCACGATCCTCACAGGCCCGGAGGGCAACACCGCCGTCGATGCCGTGGTTACGTTGCTCGCCTGCCCGGGAAGGCTGGCGAGCATCGACCGACCTTGTGCTGACCGATGATCCCGTTGCGGTCCTCGCCAGCCCCTGAGAGCCGGCGCCACCCGCATCCTCGGTGAGCAGACCAAGGCGCACGCGCAGGTTGCGATCCTCGCCAGCCCCGGAGGGCTGGCGCCACTCGGTCCGGTCATCGATCAGAACCCGGTTCTCCACTTTGCGATCCTCGCCAGTCCCGGAGGGCTGGCGCCACAGGGCAGCGCGCCCAGAACTCGATGATCTTGTCGATGTTGCGATCCTCGCCAGCCCCGGAGGGCTGGCGCCACCAACCATGCGCGTGTCTGATGCGCATGTCTCGCACGTAGTTGCGATCCTCGCCAGCCCCGGAGGGCTGGCGCCACCCGTAAGCGCCCTTGCCGATCGGGTTGTGGATGCTCTGGTTGCGATCCTCGCCAGCCCCGGAGGGCTGGCGCCACTCTGCTTCGCCTTGGGGAGCTTCTGCTCGATGAGCAGGTTGCGATCCTCGCCAGCCCCGGAGGGCTGGCGCCACTTCAAGAGCTCATGGGAAGAGCGCCGGAAGCGGCGGGTTGCGATCCTCGCCAGCCCCGGAGGGCTGGCGCCACGGCCCCGCCGGTGTACTCACCGCCGTGGCGTTCGTAGTTGCGATCCTCGCCAGCCCCGGAGGGCTGGCGCCACCCGGGTGCGGATAGGCGACCATCTCGTCGCCGTACACGTGGTTGCGATCCTCGCCAGCCCCGGAGGGCTGGCGCCACCGAGGTCGCCGCGAGCGTGTTCGGCAACCCGCGATCCGGGTTGCGATCCTCGCCAGCCCCGGAGGGCTGGCGCCACGCTGTTCGGCACCATGCGTCGGTCGACCAGTGCCGAAGTTGCGATCCTCGCCAGCCCCGGAGGGCTGGCGCCACCCACCACGCGGGGCGGCGTACTGACTGGTGGTGAACGTGTTGCGATCCTCGCCAGCCCCGGAGGGCTGGCGCCACGACTGCGCGTACTTGACGTCCTGCTGGTAGTTCACGTTGTTGCGATCCTCGCCAGCCCCGGAGGGCTGGCGCCACGAAGCTCGGCCCGGCGCATCGCGCGCAGCAGCCCCGAGTTGCGATCCTCGCCAGCCCCGGAGGGCTGGCGCCACCCTGCCTGAGCAGGGGTTACTTTCTCGACAGGGCACCAAGATATCAATCCGTAACCGAAACGCCCGGGAACCGCTTGAGAACCTCCCGGGGTGTCGCCCGACGCTTCCGGTTCCGAAGCGCGGTGAGTCGTCAGAAGATGAGCGGTTCGTCATGCCCCGCAGTTGGCGAGTTGCCAAGTCGGAGTGCCGAGGAGAAGGTTCCGCGGGGGACCGTGTACACCCGGATGCTGTCGTCGTCGGGATCCATCACGGATTGCAGCTCATGTCGGAGTCGCAGCCATTCAGCATCGGAACAGACGATCTCGAACACCGACTTCTGTACGCGAATCCCGTACCCTTCGCAGGTTTTCGCGACACGACGGAGCCGACGCCGACCTTGCGGCGTCGTGGTGTCGACATCGTAGGTGATCAGCAGTTCCACGTCAGCTCGCCACCCACGGGGTGTACGCGGGACGGTCCCCACGCAGATGCCGTGCCAGAAAACGCGCCTGCACCAGCGGAAGCAATGCTGCCGGGATCTCCCGCCCGGTCTCAGCGTGTTTCCAGGTCCGTTCCCGAGCCTCGGACCACTTACCGAGGAAGAACTTCCGTCCCTCGTCGGTGAGCTGCACCCCACCGACCGGATCGGTGCTGGTGTGCGCAGCGGTGATCTGTTTGCGGTTGAACATCGTCAGCACGAGTCGGTCGACAAGCAATGGCCGGAACTCCTCCATGAGATCCAAGGCCAGCGACGGTTTGCCCGACCGCACGCCGTGGAGGTAGCCGAGATACCGATCGAGCCCGACTTGTTCGAGCGCGCCGATGACCGCGGTGCGCAGCATCCCCTATCCGAACGACAGCACCGGACACCCATGGTCAACGAAGAAGTCTGGTGACCACGAGCGATTAAGGATACGGGACCGGCTCTCGCTCGATCCCCCGCTTCGGAACCAGAAGCGTCGAGTGACACGCCCGAGGGTTCCGAAGCGATCATCGGGCGTTTCAATCACAATCACGTTTCTCGGTACTATTGCGGAAGCAGTAATCTCTGATCGCACAGGGTGGCGCCAGCCCTCCGGGGCTGGCGAGTATCGCAATCACCTCTTGCGCCCGTCAGGCCGTTCGTCGCGCGGGTGGCGCCAGCCCTCCAGGGCTGGCAAGGATCGCAACCACACCGGCAAGCGCTTCGAGCAGTTCGTGATGTTCGTAGCGCCAACCCTCCGGCGCTGGCGTGGATCGCAACAGCGGCGGTGCCGTCGCTAGCGTGGCAATCCGGAGTGGCGCCAGCCCTACGGGGCTGGCGAGGATCGCAACTCCGGCTGCGACCGGCGCACGGCTGCCGGTGGGCAGGTGGCGCCAGCCCTCCGGGGCTGGCGAGGACTGCAACCCGTCACCGCACAGGCCGCAACCGTCGTGCGCCGGAGGTGGCTGGTTGATGGTCAGTCAGTAGCGTCGACCAGCGAGATTTCATAGACCGCGCGGTGTTTTCCGGGGCCTTTGTAGTCGGAGGTGACTTCGACGCCATTGACGGAGTGGTCGCCGGAGATATTGGTGAATCCGAGGCGTGTCCAGGTGCTGTGTGTGGCAGTGTTCTCAGGTTCCGAGGTCAGGTAGAGCCGGCGGCAGCCGAATCTGTGTCCAGAGTCGCGGACTGCCTCGAGTAGTGCGGTGGAAACGCCGCGTCGGCGATGGTCGGGATGTGTGATGACGTCCTGGATGTAGAGGTCGTCTGGGTGATCTTGACTGCGGAAGGCGATCACGGCGCCTAGGAGGTGGCCGTTGTCCTCAGCGACGGGGCATGTGGTGGAGAAAAGGTTGGCATAGAGCCAGTAATCCGAGGCGGTGCGGGCACGTACATAGGGAGTCCCCAGCTCCATCAGGTCCAGGATCACGGGAATGTCTTCTGTGTGCAGTGGTCGGATATTCACGATTGCCTTTCAGTCTGGTGAACGAGTTCGACGACGCGCACGGCGGCGCTGGTCGGGTCGACGGCGTCGGCGACGCTGCGCCCGACGATGAGGATGTCCCAGTCGGGGCTGGTAAACACAGTGGGGTCGGTTGTGCTGAAACCACCGCTGACGGCGACCGGCAGTTGGGTCCAGGAGCGGAGTGTGCGGGCGGCGTCGAGGGCGGTGTTGCCGATGCCGCGATCGATGTTGGTGGTGATGGTGAATCCGTCGACTCCGGCGCGTTCCATCTCGGTGACCCATCGCTGGTTGGTGGCGATCGGCGTGTCAAGCAGGATGAGTACGCCGAGGCGCTGCCCGGCCTCGACGGCTGCGCTCACGCTGGCGATGGCGGCCAGTCCGATGAGCAGGACGACATCGGCTCCTGCTTGGGCGGCGAGGACGACTTGATCGCGTCCCCAGTCTGCAGACATCATTTCGGCCACGATGGTGGCTTCGGGCACGGCAGCTTTGATCTGTTCGATGCCGGACACGCCGACTTCTTTGATGAGGGGGTCGCCGATCTCGATGTAGTCGGCCCCGGCGGCGACAGCGGCTCGGGCAACGACGATGGCGTCGTTGATGTCGCGCATGTCGAGTGCGATCTGCACCGCTCGGTGGTTGCGTGTTCGACGGAACCGTTCTCTGCTCAGGCGGGGATCGCCTTCGTTCTCCGAGTGGTCGCTATCAGCGCTGATACCTGCGGCTTCGTCCGTACGAGTCAGTTGCTACTGCGTTTGGCTCGTTCCACGACTGCTTGTTTGATCTGGGGTGGCAGGGTCAGGTAGCCGGTGCGGGTTTCTCGCAGCACCATCAGGAGCGCGCGATGATCGTCGCCGTCGTACGTGGTCGAGGTGTCGGTGAGGTCAGGGGTGTGCAGGATTTCGAGCCGCTGCCAGCTGGGGCGAATGTGGTGGGGACAGCGGCGCCAGCCGGAGTCGGCGTTGGGGTCTGCCCAGGGTTTGGTTGACACCTGACGTGTGAGGCTGTGGCCTCACCTGGAAGGATGCGACCGTGCCCAAGCCCTACCCCCAGGAGTTTCGTGA
>NZ_JBSFBZ010000112.1:0-8693 GCF_053593195.1 Saccharopolyspora sp. NPDC002376 | reverse complement strand
ACTGCCCTTGATCGGGTAGAGCTTCCCGGACGGTCCAGGCTGCTGGAGACCGCAGTGCAGCGTCCGGTCGCCGTCGGCCCAGCCCTCCTCGCTCGGCGTGAACGCGCCGACGCTGAACCGGCCGTTGGGGTCGAAGCGGCCGGACATGAACTGGGTGGAGACCTCCACGCAGCGCTCCTGCTTGATCTCCTGCCACTGCTCGGTGTTCGGGAACGGCGCCTTGTCGCCGAACTGGGGGCGCAGATCGGCGGTGCCGGTGACCTCGAACAGGTGAGACTCCTCGCAGGTGACCTGGCGGATGTCGGCGGCGTCGGCCTCGACCCAGCTCAGGCAGCTGCCCGGTGGTGCGGTGAACACCACGCGGGGCGCCGGCGACGAACCCTGCTGATCGGGTCCGGCGCTGTGCGAGCCGGCCGGCAAGTTGAGCAGCGCGCTGACCACCAGGACCAGCAGCGCACCGATCACAGCGCAGATCATCACGAGCCGGGTGTTGGGCGTCTTCCGGCGGGGGTTCGGGGGTGCATCGGGCGCGGACATCGCAGACATCATGCCTGGTTCGGACCAGCGTTGCGCGGTTACCCGTGGTGGCTTCGGAACCATTTCGTTGCCGGGGCCGTCATCTGGATAGGTAGTGTTGCTTCCGGGAGTGGGGTTATGACGGAAGATGGCAAGCCAGTGGCAGATGAGCAGCAGGGCGGGGGAACGCCGCCGCCCAACACGCCGGCGCAGCCCGAGCAGCAGCCGACGGCGGAACCGCAGCAGGGTCGGATCCGGTATCAGGATCCCGACAGCACGACCCCGCGCGAGCCGACGCTGGCCGAGCAGCGCGCCCGCATCGCAGCGGAGAAGCGCCGGGCCGAGCAGGAGCACGCCGAGCTCGAGGCCGCCGAGAAGAAGAGCCAGAAGCGCCGCCGCGTGATGCTCGGCGGCGGTGTCACCGTCGGTGTCGTGGCGCTGGTCGCCGCGATGTACTCGGTGTCCGAGGTCAGCAACGAGGCCAGCGCCAGCCAGGAGTACTGCTCCACCGAGCAGGCCGGTCAGCCGGGCGTCCGCGACCAGGACCAGTTCTGCGACGAGCAGTACGTGACCAGCCATGGTGGCCACGTCAGCGGTGGCATGTTCTTCATGCCGATCTTCCTGCCCGGTGGTGGCATGGGGCAGGCCTCCTACCGCTACGCCTACACCCCGGCAGGTGTGTCGGCCCCGCCGGTGGGCCAGTCGGCGCCGGGCGGATCGTCGTTCACCAAGCCGTCCGGTTCCACGATCAAGGACACCAGCGGCAAGACCATCCAGCGCGGTGGTTTCGGCATCAACAACAAGAGCGGCAGCAGCGGGAGCTGACGAGTGCGACGCAGGACAACCGACCGCAGGCCGGACTGGCAGAGCAAGGTCGAGGAGCTGGGGCTGGTCTTCGGCACGCCCGCCCGCGCGGCCGACGGATCGGCGCGCCCCTACTGGGACGAGGGCGTGCACTACGAGTTCAGCCTCGACGAGGTCCTCTCGCTGGAGGCCGACGTCGAACTGCTGCACTCGATGTGCCTGGACGCCGTCGACCACGTGATCACCACCGAGCGCTACAAGGACTTCGGCATCCCGGAGTGGGTGTGGCCGCACATCGCCGAGTCCTGGAAGCGCGGTGACCCGCACCTCTACGGCCGCTTCGACCTGCGCTACGACGGCACCGGCCCGGCCAAGCTGCTGGAGTACAACGCCGACACCCCGACCTCGCTGCTGGAAGCCGCGGTCCTGCAGTGGCACTGGCTGACCGAGCGCCACGACGGCGACGACCAGTGGAACTCCATCCACGAGAAGCTGGTGGAGCGCTGGGGCGAGATCAAGGACCAGCTGGCCACCAACGAGGTGCACTTCACCTGGTCCTCGGCCGACACCACCGGTGAGGACAACATCACCGCCGCCTACCTGCAGGAGACCGCGGCGGAGGCGGGCCTGGACACCGTCGGCCTGGCGATCGAGGAGATCGGCTGGGACAGCCTGCTGGAGCGCTTCGTCGACCTCGAAGAGGCGCCGATGAACTCCGTCGTCAAGATCTACCCCTGGGAGTGGATGGTCGACGACGACTTCGGCAAGCACGCGGTCGGCACGCTGCCGGCCACGCAGTGGGTCGAGCCGCTGTGGAAGATGCTGCTGTCCAACAAGGCGCTGCTGGCGGTCCTGTGGGAGATGCGCCCCGGGCACCCGAACCTGCTGCCGACGTTCCTGGACCAGCCGGGCCTGCTCACCGAGTACGTCCGCAAGCCCCGGCTGGGTCGCGAGGGCAACAACATCAGCGTCGTGGCGCCGGGCTGGGAGACCGAGACCGCCGGGATCTACGGCCAGGAGGGCTACGTCTACCAGGCGTTCGACCCGCTGCCGGAGTTCGACGGGATGCGCCCGGCCCTCGGCGCCTGGGTGGTCGGCGACTCCGCCGCGGGCCTCGGCATCCGCGAAACGTCGGGCCTGATCACCGACGACGGCGCGGCCTTCGTCCCCCACCGCATCCCCAACAACGGCTGACTCGGAGGGGCTCCCAAATTTCCCTAAATTTGGGAGCCGCTCTGCGCGCTCAGGTGACGTGCGGTGCGGGTGGTGCTTCCGAATTTCCCTAAATTTGGGAGCCTCTCCGGCCCTGGCGTGCGCAGGTGCCGCCGGATGCACCCTGGGGGCGGGCGGGTCGGCGGTGGGGACTACGCTGACCAGCTGTGATCGACCTGAAGACGCTACGCGATGATCCGGAAGCCGTGCGCGCTTCGCAGCGTGCGCGGGGGGAAGACGCGTCCCTGGTGGACGCGCTGCTGTCCGCCGACGAGCGTCGCAGGTCCGCGGTGTCCCGCGCGGACAACCTGCGTGCCGAGCAGAAGCAGCTCGGCAAGAAGGTCGGCAAGGCCAAGGGCGAGGAGCGCGACGCGCTGCTGACCCACGCCAAGGAACTCTCCGCGCAGGTCAAGGAGGCCGAGGCCGCGCAGTCGGAGGCTGACGACGAGCTGGTGCGGACCCAGAAGGCCGTCCAGAACGTCGTCGAGCCAGACGTGCCGCCGGGCGGCGAGGACGACTACGCCGTGCTCAAGCACGTCGGCGTGCCGCGCGAGTTCGACTTCGAGGTCAAGGACCACGTCGAGTTGGGCACCGCGCTCGGCGCCTTCGACATGGAGCGCGGCGCGAAGGTGTCCGGCGCCCGGTTCTACTTCCTCACCGGCATCGGCGCCCAGCTGGAGCTGGCGCTGCTGAACATGGCCGCCGCGCAGGCCACCGCCAGCGGCTTCAGCCTGGTCGTGCCGCCGGTGCTGGTCCGTCCGGAGATCATGGACGGCACCGGCTTCCTCGGCGCGCACTCCACCGAGGTCTACCGCCTGGAGGAGGACGACCTGTACCTGGTCGGCACCTCCGAGGTGCCGCTGGCCGGCTACCACTCGGGCGAGATCCTGGACTTCTCCGACGGTCCGCTGCGCTACGCGGGCTGGTCGACCTGCTTCCGCCGCGAGGCCGGCTCCTACGGCAAGGACACCCGCGGCATCATCCGCGTGCACCAGTTCAACAAGCTGGAGATGTTCGTCTACTGCCGGGAAGAGGACGCCCGGGAGGAGCACCAGCGCCTGCTGGCCTGGGAAGAGGACATGATGGCCAAGATCGAGGTGCCCTACCGGGTGATCGACACCGCGGCCGGTGACCTCGGCGCCAGCGCGGCCCGCAAGTTCGACTGCGAGGCCTGGGTGCCCAGCCAGCAGACCTACCGCGAGCTGACCTCCACCTCGAACTGCACCACGTTCCAGGCGCGGCGGCTCAACACCCGCTACCGCGACGAGGGCGGCCGCCCCCAGATCGCGGCGACCCTCAACGGCACGCTGGCCACCACCCGCTGGATCGTGGCGATCCTGGAGAACCACCAGCAGGCCGACGGTTCGGTCCGCGTCCCGGTGGCGCTGCGCCCGTTCCTCGGCGGCCGCGAGGTCCTCGAACCCAAGTGACCGTCTCGTGAGCGGCGGTGGTCGTTAGAGCCACCACCGCCGCTCACGAGGTCATCGCGAGCGCGGTCGCGAGCCGGGCCAGGTCGTGGCCCTCGACGTGCTTGGCGAGGTCGTCGGGATCGGTCGGCAGGCCCAGCTTTCGCGCTCCGGCCAGGGACTTCTCGTCGAAGAAAGGTCGGATCTCCGGCCACACCAGCTGCACTTCGCGGCAGAAGATGTTCGCCCCGACCGGGCCGATGCGCGGTAGTTCGGTGAGCAGTTCCCGCAGCACGTCGAGATCCCCGTCGGCCTTCGCGCGCATCCGGCGCAGATCACCGTGGTACCGGTCGATCAGCAGCTGAGCGCCCTTGCCGAGCGCGGTCGACGTGCTCTCGTCGTACCGGACGTAGTGCCCGCGGTCGAGCGCGTCCACGCGTTGCTGCCAGGTCGCGTCGCACATCTTCTGCGGAGTGCCGAACTCGGCGAGCTCACGCGCCGCCGACACCGCCAGCTCCGCCTTGATCCGCGCCGACATCAGCACCGTCAGCACCAGCAGGCGGTACAGTGGTGCGGGTTTGTTCTCCAGGTTGATCCCGGCTTCGGCGGCGTAAGTGGTGCCCTCGTCGTCCAGCAGGCGTTGCACGATCTCCTGGGCTCGCATCACCACCACCCCCTGCCGAACTCGGCTACCCGCCGAGCGGTCGGGGCACACGCGCGATCGCAGCGAATCCGCCGGACCCGACTTATGGTGGGTCACGTGTCCGACACCCCTGGTAGCACGCGTGCTCTCGCCCTCGCCGGGCTCGGCGACCGGATCCGCCGGTTGCGGGCGGCGCAGGGCCTCGACCAGGGCGAGCTGGCGGACAGGGCGGCGCTCGACGTGACGCAGGTGGTCAACATCGAGCAGGGCGAAGCGATGCCGTCGCTGGACGTGCTGGCGCAGATGGCGACCGCGCTGGACGTCGGCCTGTCCCAGCTGTTCACCGACTGCAAGCCGGGGCCGGCGGCGATGGTGTTGCGCGGCAACGAGGTTCCGACGGTCGACACCGACGGCATGGCGCTGCAGGTGCTGACGCCACGAGCTGTGATCCCCGGCCTCTACGCCGCGCGCTACCGGATTTCCCCGACCAGCGAAGGCGTTCGGCCGGTCAAGCACGAGGGCCACGACTGGCTCTACGTGCTCAGCGGCCAGTTGCACGTGGACTTCGAGCAGGGCGCGACGACCTTGCGGGCCGGGGACAGCGTCAGCTTCAGCGCCCGCGTGCCGCACCGGCTTTCGGCGCTGGGCGGGACACCCGCCGAGTTCCTCGCGGTGGGGGCGACGCTGCTCGCGTCGCCCCGCAGCGAAATGTGATCAGCCGTCCCAGCGTTCCTGGATCATCTCGATCTCGTCGTCGGCGTTGACCTGGATCTTGTCCGCGGGGGATCTCGTCGCCGGTCAGCCCGCTCACCATCTCCGACCCGGTGCAGGTCCCCATGCCCGGGTGGACGCCCTGCCCGAACCGGGGTTGCTGCCGGAGATCAAATGTCTGGAAGAACTTCTGAAGCAATCTCTTCGACAGTTGACTCCTTGCCCTCGTAGGGGCCGTCGGCGCGCGGCCAGTGCGTGATCACGTCGGTGAAACCGAGCTCGGCGGCGCGGCCGACCACGTCCCGGAAGTGCTCCACACTGGACATCGAGAACACCGGCGCCGCGTCGACCTGCAGGTACCGCTCCACCCTGGCCGGATCACGGCCCTGCTCTGCCAGCGTTTCGGCGAACCGCAGCGAGAGGTCGGCGACCGAGCGCCACCACTCCTCCTGGTCCTCCGTCTCGCGGCCCGTGGTCACCCAGCCCTTGCCGTACTGGGCGGCCAGCTGCATCGAGCGCGGGCCGTTGGCGGCGACCACGAACGGCAGCCGGGGCAGCTGCACGCAGCCGGGGTGCCGGCGGGCCTGCACCGCGGAGTAGTAGGTGCCGGAGTAGTCGGTGGAGTCGTGGGTGAGGATCTGGTCCAGCAGCTCCAGGAACTCGCCGAACCGGTCGACGCGCTGACCCGGCGTCAGCTCTTGCTGACCCAGCACCTGGCTGTCGTGGCCGAGCCCGCCCGCGCCGATGCCGAGCGTGATCCGGCCGTCGGAGATGTCGTCGAGCGCGGTGAGCTCCCGCGCGAAGTGCACCGGGTGGCGGAAGTTCGGCGAGGCCACCAGCGTGCCCAACCGGATGGTCGAGGTGGCCATCGCGGCCGCGGTCAAGGTCGGCACCGCGTCGAACCACGACTTGTCCACAAGGGAGCGCCACCCCAGGTGGTCGTAGGTCCAGGCGTGGGCGAACCCGTACTCCTCGGCCATCCGCCACATCGGCTCGGCGGCCCACCAACGGTGCTCCGGCAGAATCACGATCCCAACTCGCACACGTCGACCGTACTGGTCGACCACCACCGGTACCGACCCGATCAGGTGATGTGGGTGGCGCGGATCGCGTTCGCGGGTGCTCGCTCGGGTCCGGCGAGCCGCACCAGGCAGGATGACGGGGTGCGCAAACCCGGCCTGGTGGCATCCGACGTGGACGGAACTCTGCTCGACCCGATGGAGCGGGTGAGCGGGCGAACCGCGCGAACGGTGCAGCGGGTGGTCGACTCCGGAACCCCGTTCGTGCTGGTCACGGGTCGTCCGCCGCGCTGGGTGCCGATGGTCGTGGAAGGCCTCGGGGTGGCCGGGGTGACGGTGTGCGCGAACGGCGCGGTGCTCTACGACGCCGCTGCCGACAATGTCCTGCAGAGCCACGTGATCGAGTCCCTGGAACTGCACGACGTGGTGCGTGAGCTGCGCCATGAGCTGCCGGGCTGCGCGTTCGCGGTGGAGCGGACGACTGACGGCGCGTTCGACCGGCCGCACGAGCAATTCCTCGCCGAGGCCGACTTCCGCCGGGTGTGGCCGAATTCGGACATCCGGGTCGCCGGGACCGACGAGCTGACCGGCAAGCCCGCGGTCAAGCTGCTGGTGCTGCACGAGCAGATGACGAGCGCGGAGATGGCCGAGGCGGCCGGCGCGGTGATCGGCTCCCAGCTGCAGCTGACCTACTCGACGACGATGGGACTGATCGAGCTGTCCGCGGCCGGGGTGGACAAGGCGACCGGGCTGGCCGCGGTGGCCGCAGACCTAGGCGTCGACCAGGCCGACGTGATCGCCTTCGGCGACATGCCCAACGACGTCCCGATGCTGACCTGGGCGGGCCACGGCGTGGCCATGCGCAACGCCCACCCGGCGGCCCTGGCCGCGGCCGACGAGGTCACCACCAGCAACTCCGAAGACGGCGTCGCCGAACTCCTCACCCGCTGGTGGTGATCACGCGGCGTCCAGGGGTCTCCAAATTTCCCTAAAATTGGGAACCCTGACACCGCACTTCACGGGCGCTCGGCGCGCTGCTGGAGGATCGCGGCGCGAGCGCGGATGGGACCGAGCTTGTCGTAGCCGTGCTGGCCCGGGCAGGCCGTCTTGCTGACGTCGCGATGTCCGAAGATCGTCGGCAGCGTGACTGTGGCACCGGCCGGGTGTTGCGAGTTGTCCGCGGGCGCGGCGGTCAGCTGGGTTTGGCCGTCGGCTCGCACTTCTGCGGTCCCGAGCTTCCAGGCGCTGATCTCGGAGACCGACTCGAGGGTCTTGCTGCTCGGCGTCGCCCGGTCGTAGTTGCCGAGCATCGACACACCGAAGGTTTCGCGGTTGAAGCCCCGAGCGTGCCCGCCGACGACGTCACCGTGCAGACCACCCGCCCGTCCCTCGAAGACGGTGCCGCACTTGTCCACCAGCGCGTGGTAGCCGATGTCGCCCCACTTCAGCTCGACGGCGTGGTAGCGGTAGATCGCGCGCACGACGTCGGCGGACTGCGCGCAGCTGTAGTCGTTGGTGCCCGCGGTGTGGTGCACGATCACGGCCTTGGTCCGGGTGCGCTCGATCGGCCAGGTCATCAGGCTCTCGTCGGCACCCCACTGCGCGCGCGAGACGACCGGCGGCGCCCCGGGGGTCCGCCTTTCCGGCGCTGCGGCGGGTCGTGCACCGGGGTCGATGGCGATGAGCTCGAGCTCGCCGGTCACGTCCGCGCCGCCGCGGCTGGCGCGCACCTGCGCGGTGTCGGCCCGCCCGGTCCACAGCGGTTCGCTGCCGCCGGCGTCAGGATCCAGCTCGGTCCACTCGCTCCACTCACCGGCACCGCGGGTCCGCACTTCGACGTGGTCCGGCGCCGATCCATGCCAGGCGATTCCCACCAGGTCGAACGGTGCTGAGGTGCGCACTTCGCGTGCGTCGGAGCGGTCCAGCGGTGCGTCGCGCAGCGGAATCCGGGTGCTGGACTCCGGGGTGGCGGCGCTGGCCGCGGGAAGCATGGTCGCGGCCAGCAGCAGCGCGATCGGAAAACCCAGCCGGAGACGCATCGCAGTACCTCGCTTCCGCGCGTCGGCACCGGCCGGATGCCGGAACCGCTTCGTGGACCGAAGCGAGTATGCGGGCGACTCCGATCAGCCGCTGGTCAACTGCTCTGTCCGGGTGACCAGCGGCCGTCCCCTGTGGACGCCCGACCCGGGGATCCCGCGATTTCAATGAGGTTTTTCCAGGCTCGTTTTGCGTGGCGGTGCGGGTGGCGGAACCTCAGGCGCCGCCTGGCTGCGGGATCCCGTTTTTGTGTATGTCCAATACACGGCGAACGGGCTGTCCTCGCCAGGCGACGTCTGAGAACCCGCGGCGGTGCCGGTTGCGGGGGTGGGCTATGCGCCTGCG
>NZ_JBSFBZ010000111.1:0-8888 GCF_053593195.1 Saccharopolyspora sp. NPDC002376 | reverse complement strand
CGGTCGAAGAAGTTCCGGCGACTGTTGCGCCGCCACCAGCTGGCCGGATCCATGGGCAGGGTCGGGGCGTGTGGGGACAATGCCGCGATGGAATCTTTCTTTTCCTTGCTGCAGAAGAACGTTCTCGACACCAGGCGGTGGCGCACCCGCGAGGAACTGCGGCTGGCGATCGTGTCCTGGATCGAGACCAAATATCACCGCAAACGCCGGCAACGACGCCTGGGCAAACTCACCCCGGTCGAGTTTGAGACCATCTATACCGCCGCACACGCGGCCTGACACCAGTCAACCCCAAGTGACAACCGAACTCTGGGCAGCCCCCACCCCCCGCTGGATACCAGTGATCCAGCTCAAATCGGCTCGTAGGGTTGCCGCATGGGATACAGGTCGACTGGGGGCTTTCCTGCTGTGCTGACTATCCAAGCGTCGTCGTTGATGCTCGGGCTTGGTGTGCTGTTTGTGGGGTTCGTCCTCACCACTGCCGGAGCCAGCGTCATCACTTTAGAACCAGTGGTATCCGTGCCACCACCAAGTCAGCAAGAGCCTACCTCCCCGACCGAGGGCACGACGGAAACGACGAGCGGCACCACAGAGAGCACGACGGAAACGACGAGTTACACCACCGAGGAAACGACCCCCACGCCTGAAGTCACGAAAACCGCCCCCGGCAGAGGGAGCGGTGACGGCGGAACAGGCACGCAGGGTATGGGGCGACCGGAGCAGGACCGTGCACCGGTACATCCGGTGGCCATCGAGGCAGATGCTCAACTCCAGCTCAACACTTCGGGCGCGGTGCCGATGTGGATCGGGCTCGCCACCCAATTTGTTGGCTTGATGACCGCCGTTTTCTCTTGCCTGGCCGCTTGGACGAAAACCAAACCGAGTGCCGGAGAAGGTAAGCCACGTGGCAGGATCGATCGTAGGAGAAATTCATGACTGCAGTCATTTGGGGAGGTTGGTGCGGGGACGGCAGTGGAGGTACAAGCTCACGGTGAACGTAGCCGTGCGCCAAGACGTCGCTGTAAGAGCCGCCTTGCGGTGTGGGACTCAGCTGAACCACCTGCAGGTTGGGGCTCAACGAGGTTCAGCTGCTCCCACCGTGGATCATGCCGCTGGATACGGCGTCCGAAGCTGATCTCGTACCGCGTCTACACCGCGGCGGGGTGGCCCCGCGAAGAGAACCCACCGCGTTGTGCAAGCCGCTGGCGTGGCCTCGGCAGACTTCGAAATCGTCCGACGTCAGCAGGGTCTAGTGCGATCCCGGTATCCGGCGACGAACCGGGCACTGCCGCGTACATCTCCCGCTCTGCCATCTTCCCGGTAGCACTCCCGGGTCAGCCGGGTGGCCGGATGCTCCGTTCGTGGCCTGGGACGGACTCGATCCAGGTGATGAGGGAGCGCACCGCGCCCGACAAGTCGCGTTCGGTCAGCACGACCGTTCGGCTGGTTTCCCCGCTCTCGACGGTGATTTCGTAGGACTGGGCGTCCGGCATCGCCGCTGTCGTGCTCGGAGGAACGTTCTCCAGGTCGGCGGCGCGGACCAGGTCCCGCAACGTCGCGGCGTCCTCCTCGGTGAGCGAAGACGTGTCGACGGCGGTGGTGATGACCAGACCGGCCAGCCCACCGCCGCGAACAATCGAGACTCTCAGCGGACCCCGACCTCCTTCCACGCCGAGCGCACCGCCTTCTCCGCGTCGTGCCCAGCACCGTAGAGCTCCACCGCGGAGTTCGTGGTCGCCTCCGCGGCCTCCTTGAAGTTGGTGTTCGGCCGCATCTGCGTCGTCAGCGCGTGATACCAAATGTGCCCGGCCTGCTCCCAGGAGTACCCGTCGAGCCTAGTGGCCACCAGGTAGAACGCCTTGTTCGGGATGCCCGAATTGATGTGCACCCCGCCGTGGTCATGCCGTGGGTCGTTGTCGTCGGGCAGGTCGACGTACTGGTCCATATGTGCGGGTTGGCTATCGTTGTCGAAGGCCGTGCCCGGTGCCTTCAGCGACCGCAGCGCCTCGCCTCTCAGTTCGCTGCCCAGGATGCCCTCACCGATCAGCCAGTCTGCCTCATCCGGGGTCTCCTTGGCGATGTACTGCTTGATCATCGACCCGAACACGTCGGCGGTGGACTCGTTGAGCGCACCTGACTGCTTGTTGTAGCGCAGACCAGCGGTGAACTGCACGACGCCGTGGGTGATCTCGTGCGCCACCACCGCGATGTCCCGGGTCAGGCTGCCCTTGGCCATGATGCGGCCGCTGCCGTCGCCGTAGACCATCTGCAGCCCGTTCCAGAACGCGTTGTCGAACCCGGTTCCGAAGTGGACGCTCGAGATGAGCTCCATGCCCTCGCCGTCGACGCTGTTGCGCTGGAACACGTCGCGATAGAAGTCGTGGGTGTGGTCGGCGTTGTCGAACGCCTGGTTCACGGCCTCGTCGTCCACTGGTTGACCGCCCTCGCTGCGCCGGAGGACGCCGGGGAGGTCCTCGTGCCCGCCGTGCTGCACATCGTAGACGGATTTGCGTTCCTCCGTCGCCGGATTCAGCGAGGCCAGGTCCGTCGAGGTGACGCCAAGCTGCTGAAACATCTGCGTGATGACAGTGCGCTTCGTGCGCATTGCGATCGATGTCCCGATAGTGCGCAGTGCGGTCGCCCGCAGTTCCTCATCACCCCGCACCGCGAGGTCGGCGAGCACGTACTGTGGCAGGATGCTGCATGATGCGCCGGTGTAGCGGTTTGTTCGTCTCATTGCTGTGCTCCTTCGGCTACGAAGCCGAAACTCTCGGGTATACCGGTCACGGACCGTGCCCGAAGTCGTTTTCCACGATATTGATGCAGCAGTCCACGAAGTGCCGGGGGCTGCGTCGTCGGGGCTGCCAGGCTCGTTCCCGAGCGCTCCAGTGCGAGAACCCCCATACAATTACCGCCCCAGCACGCGAAGAAACTCCAGCACCAAGGCCCTCTTCCTTGCGGTGAGTGCGGGAAACTGCTCGGTTGTCCACCACCGGGCGGCATCACGCTCTGGCGCCGAATTCAGGGTGGTCGGCGACGCAGGTGCCCAACCAGGGGCGAACGTCCCAGGCCGGGATTCCGCCGCTGCGCAAAATAGCGCCCTTGTTGGCTTTGTCCAGCGCCTTCGCATCGGGAAACGAGAACACCACCAATGATGGATGAGAACTCCAAGTACGTCGCCGAGGGACACGACCGCAGTCGCCAAGGCGCACGGAAGCGCCACCAGACTCCGAAGGTGATGCAGGGGTTGATGTTCAACAGCGTGCAGCTACCGATGCCGCAGCCGACTCTGCGCGAGGCGGTGTGGAGGCACATCCTGGTGCCCTACTCGGCACCAGGGACTTGGGCCGCCGACCTGGGCAGGCGGTTCCGGCCCACGCCGGCCCAGATCCGCGACGCCGTCACCGCGGCGGCGCTCGAGGTTCTGGGCCGAACCGAGCCCGCGCACCTGGTGCTGGGCTACCTGGCCGACACGAACACCTTCTCAGTGCTTACCGTTCGCTCACCCCAGAACCTCGGTGCGCGAGCTTCCTCGCCCAACCCAGTGTCGCCGCCGACACCGCCCGTGCATATGGGGAATTCGTCACTATCTCGTGGCAGCTGCCGACGTCTCATGCTTGGCCTGGCGGAGAAGTGTTGATCAGGCGTGGGTCCGGTTGAGCTTGTGGACGGTGAGCTCGACGGCTCCGGCGTTGTTGAAGTAGAACCCCCAGGCGTCGTTGGCGAAGGAGTAGAGGTAGCCCGGGCGGAAGACTTCGAAGTCGGTGATGCCATCGCCGATCTTGAAGGTCGTGTGGGGTTGCTGGAGTTCGGTGTGCGGGTCGAGGGCGCCGTCGGCGATCACGCCTACCAGGCACATCCAGGGGGTCTCGTTTCCGTCGCTGTCGGTGCAGACGCGTCTGGTGCCGAACACTCGCGCCTGATCGTTCCTCGTGGCTGCCCGGATTCCTGCTTGGAGCAACTCCAGTGCCCGGATACCTCCGCGGAGGAGGGCAGGGAGGCGCGCTCCTCCCATTCGCGTTCCCGAAGGGCCGGATCTGGCGCCGCTGTCGGACCATTCGCCTCGTGCTGACAGCCGATAAGTACCCGGGGTGAGCCAGATGCCGGTGTCGTTCCACGGTTCGCGTGCCATGACCAGAGCCTTGGCCTGCGGCGGATCTCCGATGAGCGCCGTCTGGGGCCGGTAGCCTTCGACGACCTTGACGCGCTGGAGCGCGGATTCGTGGATCTCGCCTCGGGTGGCATCGTGCCTGTTCCCGGTGAGCTGTGGAACCGCGCGCGGGTGCGGATTGACGTATCGATAGAAGCTCCTGAGGTTTTCCCTGAAGTTGCCGGTGGGGTCCGGGGTGAGCTGCATCCGAGCGAAGGCGATGCCGCATTCGATGGCTTGGTCGACCATCCACTGCAACGTGACGTCGGACAGGCATCCTGTGCTGGCACCGGATGCCTGCTCGCGGCTGGAACCCCCCACGCTCCCGTGGTTTCCGGGGAACCAGACCTGCCGGAAGGTCGAACCGTTCGCGTCGACTCGAGAGGTCCAGAGCGTGGGGGCGAACGGGCCGCGTCGCTCGTCGAGTGCGACGGCATGGCGAGCGTGAATCACGCGATCGCTGAGACGCGTGTTGTAGAACCGGTACTTGCTGGCGTCGAGTGTGTCGAGGATGCCGAACTCCGCGGGAATGCCCAGTGATCCCACCGTATCCCACACTCCGAGGAAGTGGACCTGGACAGGATGCGCGAACCTGCGGTGGAACCAGCGGCGCCACACCGTCGCGTTGTCGGTGTTGTGGTGGTACGCGGAATAGACGTTTTCAGCGAGTGTGCGGTCGTCTTCGCCGGTGCCGTGCGGAAGGGGTTCGATCCCGTAGGTCGTCAGCAGCCCCGCTAAATTCCGCGCGAGGTAGGCGCCGCGACTGAAGCCCACCAAGCTGATATGGTCCGCACGACCATCGATGTCCTCGTGCTGGTAGTTCCGGGCCAAGAAGTCGTAGGACTCGACCATCTTCGAGTCCAGCCCGAGCCCTACCGCCCCGGCGACGACGTTGACAGGGACGAAACCGGTGGTGCCGATCCCCGACACGTAGCACGTCTTCTGCGCGCCATCGGCGTTCTGATCGGCCAGCGCATCGTGCAGACGACGCACGTTCGTCTCGTCCTGCGGGGAATTCCAAGTGCCGTCACAGCAGACGATGAGGTGTTTCATGGCTGCCCCCAGACAAAGCCCGACCCCCCAAGGTTGTCGGCGACGCTCGCTACGCGGTACAGCCTTTGGTCCCGACCGTACGCACTGCGAACGGCGGACGCGCTCGTACGATGGTCCAGCAGGCTTATGTCGGTGTATCTGAGCCGCCCTGCAGCACGTATCACGGGCCAGACAGTGTCTATGCGCGCATCTAAGGGCTCGGGACTGCGAGTAGAAGGGGTGTTGCCCTGGCCGGTCACACACCGTCCGCTTCGTCCCGGCCTTGGTGCTGCGCCTGACCCAGGAGAACCCCAACTGGGATACCGCCGACTTCCCAGCGAACTGCTGGTCCCAGGGACGAAGGTGGCCGCGTCCACCGTCTGGGAGATCGTGCAGTCGGGCCGGCATCGATCCGACACCCGAACGGAACTCCAGCACGTAGGCGGACTTTCTACGCTCCAGACCGAGGCCTTGCTGGCGTGCGACTTCTTCGAGACGGTCACCTTGTCCGGGGCGAGGATGTACGTGCTCGCAGTGATCGAGCACGCCAACCGACGGGTCCTGGGCGCCAGCACACACCCGACAGCCTCCTGGGTGGCGCAAACCACCAGGAATCTCATCATGGACCTCGAATCGGACAAGGAACGAATATCTGCTTCCCTCCTCAATTCCCATACCGGGACGTTGACGTTCGTCACAAGCTGCGGCGGGACAGGTAGCCGTGTCCCCGAAACGAGCACCGCCATGTATGCCACGGGCCGTTCGGGCACATCTCGGGACACCCGACAGAACCTGTCCAGAGCGTGGGCCAGCCGACATTTTCTCAGTTCACAAGCCAAATCCGCCTGTCCAGCCAAGGCGTCCCATGTGGACTCCGGGCAGGACAGGCTGGAACAGAAAAAGCCCCTGCCTCAACCAATTTCGGGAAGCAGAAGGCGGGTGAAAAGTGTGCAACTCGCCCCTCGGACACAAAAAGTGGTGAGATTTCCCCACCGTAGCAAGTGCTTGAACACCGTATCGCGGCCGCCTTTTGGCTGTCGCGAGTTTTGGTTTCTGCAGGTTTGTTTTCGCCTGGTCTGCGCTGGTCATCGGAGTGGTGGCCATGGCTGAGCAGATCGTCACGGGCCTGGTGCCGCCCGAGGTCACCGGCTCGGGTTCTCCCGTCGAAGCGGGGAGCGGCGAGCGGCGGAGCCTTCCGCTGCCGGTCATCGCCCAACGCCGCGAGCTCCTGGCGACCTATGGGATGACCCGGATCGATGCTTCCGGCCGAGTCCCGGCCGCGCCTCTCCTGCACGCACTGCAGTGGCACCCCGGTCAGAGCCTGACCATCCGGGTCACCTCCGGAGCAGTGATCCTGCAGCCCGACCCGGGCGGCATCCGCATCGGCGACACGGTGATGCTCGTCGCCGACCCGCGCCGGGACATGGTGCTGATCGCCCCCCTCACAGCCGTCGACGAAGCCCTGGAGCAACGTCACGCCATGGTGTGGGGCGGTGAGCCGGCACGGCCGAGAACAAGACCACCTCAGGAGTCAGGGCGCTTCGGCCGACAGCTCCTATCGTCTGCTGACGGCCTGACGACCCGGCCTCACTTCAGGTGCCGGGCGAAGAACCGGTTCCCGTCGTCCCCCTCGAACTGCGGGACGCCGGTGTGCCCGCCCATGTTGGCGTGCAGCGTCTTCTCCTCGGAGCCGAAGGCGTCGAACAGGTCCAGGGCCAGCTGACGGTCGTTTCCTTCGTCGTCCCACTGCAGCAGGACCGCAGCTCAGAGAACCTTTTCCCATCCAAGACACACACTGGACAACAGCCCACGCGAAAGCCCCGGGCTAGGCTCGAACGCATGGCTAGCGTCAACCACGTTTACCGGCGCTAGTGCCCGGGGTTCAGGCGGATACCAGCGGTAGCACAATCGCGGCGCCGATGAGCGAGATGCCGCTGAACAGGTCGGATCGGATCCGAGCAACCTTGGCAACCATGCGTCCGAGGAACAATCCAGCAAATGACATGATCGCCGTCGCCGCACCGAAAGTCATCATCGGGACCACGAGCGAAAACCCGGCAAACCCCAACCCGGCACCGGCGATGAAATTATCGATGCTCAGCGATAGCGGCATGCCGAAGAGCGTCACCCATGGATGATCCACCTCTTCCGGCTCGGGCTTCCGCAATGCCCCAACCAGAAGATACAGCCCATATGCCCCCAACACGACAGGGCCGATGTAATCCGCACCCTCATCGATGAATTCCCCCAGGTAATAGCCGACGAATCCTCCTGCCAGCGGCGCCAGGGCATCCCACGCCCCGAAGACGAGGGCAACTTGCACAGCACGGAGCCAGCCGAAGGGAATGGTACCGATGGCGATCGACGACCGGAAGTTGTCGAGACTGAGACCAAAGGCCAGAGCCACAAGCGGGAGAAATTCAATAGCCACCCGAAACCACCCCGTTTGAAATAGTTTACGCGACTCCGAACTCGCCAAGAGACGACGTTGAACCGGCACCATTTCCAGCAGTCGGGGCTCACCACGACCGAGGATTGCGCCGGGCACGGGAATGGCCCCCATGAAAACGCACTAAGCCCGGCACAGGACATCACCGATCACCTGCGCGGCGGGTTGTTGCTGCCGATTTCGATATGCACGATCACATCGTCGTCGATCACCTCGACTTCGTACGTGCGCAGCGGCTCCGTTGCAGGCGAGCACAGCGGCTCCCCGGTGCGCACGTCGAACCGCGACATGTGGACCGAGCACTCCACCGACATTCCGTCGAAGTGACCTTCACTGAGCACCGCGAACTCGTGCGTGCAAACATCATCAACGGCGTATACGGTTCCGTTGACGTTGAAAATCGCGATCCGGGGAAGGGTGCCCAGTCGCCGTGCCGTCCCGGGCGGAATCTCACGAAGGCTGCACGCGCGTACTCGATGAGTGGACCGTGCCATCGATACAGGTCCTTTCTGCGGATTTCCACGCACGCACCTCGACCGTGTCGACCGGAGAGCTTGAAACTCCGAACGACTCTGCCGGATCCTCGTTCGGTGGGCGGCGCAAGACCCCAGCGCGATCCGCTTGCCGGATAAGGAGCCTTGCGCCACCACAGGCGTAGCCGGCGTTGCGGAATTCCAACACCCGACGCGACTACGACAAAGTGAGAAACACGGCACTTCGCTCCCGAACGTCAGCCCCGGTAGAAGTAACCGGTGACCTCAGCGCAGACCTCGATGACCGTGTACTCCGGAGTTTCCCACTTCTTCATAATTTCCTCCTCGCGTTGACCGCACCCGATGATCGGGCGACAACTGGACGATGCGATCCGCGCAATTCCAAGACCGGAGCCTCGAAATTCGAGCGTTCCCAACAGATCATCTTCGATTCATCGGAATTGCCGCAACAGACATAGCACCAGCGGCCTGGGATCGGTGCCGAACGGCGCCTGCGCGGCCACGAGCGGGGTCTCGATCATCCCTCGAAACACTGCTCCCCCATGACCATCCCTCGTGGTAGTCGACCGTCGGCAAGAACGCTGATCGACTAAGCAGATTCCGGGTCTCCGCGCCGGCATGCACGGAACAGCATGTCGCGTCGATGCCTTGGCAGACAACGATTTGAGGCCTAGTACTGCAACGGCAGTTCAGGGGTAGCCGCGTTTTCGGTAGTGGCTGGTTCGGGCTTGGAGTTGGCGTTGTCGGCGCCAGTGTGACCAGG
>NZ_JBSFBZ010000110.1:0-8897 GCF_053593195.1 Saccharopolyspora sp. NPDC002376 | reverse complement strand
TGAAATTTTTTCTGTCATGGAATGAGCCTTCCTGAGTCACCGAATTGACTCGATCTTGGCCCATCCGTGGCTTACACGGTTGGAATGACACGGCCGTTGACACCGAGGGCTCCATCGGCATCCTCCGCGAAGCATCCCAGGCCTTTGCCTCTCCGCGGCCATGCGCAGCCCGGCAGCGAGAGGGTGCCGGTGAGTGCCGGGAGCGGCCCGATCTGCCATGGATCGTTCCAGGTTGCTCGCAAGCCCTTGTGGACAATACCCATCTGGGTGTTCCGCAATTCCGGGCGCAGCGAAGGACTGCGCCTAAACTTCGCCATCATGACTGCATTGCCGTCGAGTTCGTCTGAGAGCGCGTTGCGGGACGATGCCACCGCATCACCGTGCCCGGAGTGACCAGCCGATGCCGATGCATCCCTTCCTGTCAGGCTGGGGTGAGACGCCTGGATAGGTTCGCGTTAGCCGGGGTGGGACGCGATTGAGGAGCAGCAGATCCCGTTTGGCCAGTAATAACATCACGAGCACCACCGGCACCACCGGTAGCGCTGCCGGTAATGATCCGGCCCCGAAGCCGAAGCGGCGGACGTTCAGCGCCGAGTGCGAACTGAAGATCCTCGCCGAGTACGAGGCGGCCACCTCGAGTGCTGAGCGTGGCGGGTTGCTGCGGCGGGAGCGGCTGTATCACTCCCATATCCAGGAATGGCGTGCCGCGCGTGAGGCGGGGGCACTGGAGCGGCTCACCGACCGGCGCACCACTCCTGCCTGGCCGCGTAAATCCCAGGCCGAGGCCGACAACGAGCGGCTGCGGAAGGAAAACGAGCGGCTCAAGAAGGAACTGGCGAAGAACAAGGCCGCCGTGGAGGTCCTCGGAAAAGCTGTCGCGCTCTTGGAATCGGTCTCCGAGAGCGCGGACTGAAACACGCCGTCGACCAGCACCTGCCGCCACTGGTCGACGAACTGGCCGACCACGTGGGCATCGTCGCGGCCTGCCGGCTGACCGGGCGTTCCCGCGCCACCCATCACCGCCACCACAATCCGCCGCCACCGAAGGAGAAAAGCTCCGCCCGCGCCCGGCCTCAGCCCTCTCGGAGACCGAACGCGCCGGGATCCTGACAATGATGAACACCGGCGAGTACGCCACCCTGCCCCCGGCCCAGATCTAGGCCCGTTAACTCGACGAGGGCCGCTACTGGTGCTCCCAGCGCACCATGTACCGGATCCTCACCGACGCGGGGCAAACCGGGGAACGCCGACGCCAGGCCACCCACCCCGCACGCACCATCCCCGAACTCCGCGCTACCGGCCCCTCACAGGTGTTCACCTGGGACATCACCAAACTCGCCGGGACCAGCAAAGGAATCTACTACCACGCCTACCTCGTCATCGACATCTACAGCCGCTACATCGCCGGCCACACCGTCGAAGCCGCCGAAACCGCCCAGCGCGCCGAAGAACTCATCCGCGAGACCATCACCCGCAACGGCCTGGCACCCCACACCGTCCACGCCGACCGCGGCACCGCGATGACCAGCAAGAAAGTCTCCCAACTCCTCACCGAGCTCGGCGTCACCCGCTCCCACTCCCGCCCGAAGGCCAGCAACGACAACGCCTACAGCGAAGCCCACTTCAAAACATGACGCCCAGCGCGAGGTAGATGGGCCGGTTGGCGACCTGGCCCTCACGGATCTTGACGTGAATGGCGTCGATGAAGATCACCGCATACACCCGTTCCAGCGGCCGGTTCTGCCACTCCGCCATATCCTCCAGCACCCGGTCGATGATCGCCGAGATCGTATCCTTGGACACCTCGGCTCCATGCACCTCGGCCAGATGCGCCGACACCTCACCGGTGGTCAAGCCCTTTGCCGTCAGCGACAACACGATCCCGTCCACCCCGGACAACCTGCGCTGCCGCTCACACACGATCTTCGGCTCGAACGAGGCATCCCGATCCCGGGGCACGTCGATCCCGACCGGCCCGGCCTCGGTCAGCACGTCTTCGACCTCGTCCCGTTCCGCGAGTTCCCCCCGTCACGACCGGCAGGGTCGTGCTTGCCGTAACCCAGGTGAGCGTCCATCTCGCCTTCCAGCGACGACTCCAGCACAATCTTGGTCAACTGCTGCATCAACCCGCCCTCACCACTGATGCCCATCGGCCTGGGCACGCTTGGCCAGCTCGGCCACCACCTGCCGGTCCACCTCCGGCGAGACCTGCAACGACGAGTCCTTGCTCTGATCACTCATGGCGCACTATCCTCCACTGTGGACAGTTACACCGCAGAACTTACAGTCCCGAACCCTGCGTCGTAGCCGGGAGTCCAATCCTGTGCCAGGAGGGCGTGACGCTCTTGCAGGGCCTCGTCCACCGCGGTGAGGGGATCGACCAGCACCATGTCCCGGCGCGGGTCGGCGACCAGCATCACCGTGTCGCCGATGCGGATGCCGCCCGGGTCGGGCTGCAGGATCACTGCTCCGGAGGTGACCCGGATGGTCAGGCTCTGACCGGGGTGCCACTGCAGTGCGTGCAGGACAGGCGCGGCCGGGACTCGGCCGGAAGCATCGATCCGGGTCATCCCATAGGTCACCAGGAGCTTGTGGCGTTGGGTGATGACCGGGAGCGGAAGGCTCCTGCGCTCGCCGCTGCCCGCTTCGACGGGAGAGCTCGAGCCGGTGACCTCGGGTGGCACCAGGCCCGTGACGATCTGCTCAGCCATGGCCACCACCCTGGTGACCAGCACAAACCAGGAGGGGACTTGTCTGCAGACACCAAAGATCGCGACGGCTGAAGATCCGTCGCGATACGGTGTTCAAGCACTTGCTACGGTGGGGAAATCTCACCACTTTTTGTGTCCGAGGACGGAGTTGCACGCTAACTACACGCCTTCTGCTTCCCGAAATCGGTTGAGGCAGGGGGCTTTTTGCTGTTCCGCCTGTCCAGTCGGGAGTCCATCTGGGGCGTCTTGGCGGGACAGGCATCGCCTTGGCGGCTTGGTCTTGATCCCATGTCAGCGTGGAGGTGTAGGTCTCCAACGCCTTGCTCGACGCGTGGAAAGAGTCGTCGGTATCCGGCTACTTGGTCGACCCGCCGTCGAAGGCCGACCGAAATTGGTAGGCGGCTTCTCCGCTCCACAACCCCGAGTTTGGGTTCGCCTTCCGCAGCGACGACTTCGGTCAAAATTTGCTGTCTGTTGAGGTGTGGCCGTTGTCGTGGTGACCGTCGCGACCGTGACTGGCTAAATTTTACCGTTTCGGATGTTCACGGTCGCGCAGGTTTCCGGTGATCGTTATCCTGCCCGGTATTCGGAAAGATCCATTGGGGAGGTCTGCGCTCATGTTGAAGAAACTCCGCGCTCGTTTGCTTGGGGCAGTTCTTGCTTTTAGTGCACTGTCGACAGTGGGCGTGGCTGCACCAGCAACTGCCTCAACATCGCAGTCGGCGTCGAGCTTGGCGGTGAGCCAGGCTCAACCAGAGACGTACACCGTCGACGTTGCTGGCGTTCCCTTCACTGGTACAAGCGCTAGGGAGATCTGGGGTGCGTGCGGCACGAATTCCCCAGCGGACAAGCTGGTTCGCGCCTTCCCGCGCAGTGGGGCTCCTGGTGTCGGGGGGCATCGAACCTGCTCTGCGGAACCGCTGGTTTCGGTTACCGGCACATCAAGGACCGCCACATGGCGGACTGGCAGAACCTAGCTGCGCGAGTAGGCAGCGACTGGCGGTCGTTTACTGACTTCGCTATCGCAGAGATCCTCAAGGTTCCCGAGCCGGGATTCCCGGCCTACAACAAGAACAACGACACCTGGACGTATCGAGCGCCAGTCCAGATTCGTGACTCCCATGGTAATATCGTAGATACCTACCGACCCATCGTGTCGGTGGCAAATAGGGACCAGAAAATCATCACAGCATTCCCCGCGCGCTGAGAGACGGATCATCATGAATTTGGACCGAACGGATGACCAGCGTGTCTTCGAGGAGTTCTTGTTCAGGCTCAGTGATGAGCAAGTGCGAAGCTCACCTAAAGGTTACGTCGAGATTCGGTCTTGGCAGGATGTCGATCTCGATACCCCGCTCCGGCTTCAGGTGAGTCCGCGGTCGTTGGCGGAACATTTGCGGATGATGGAGCGCGACGGGGAGCTGACGTTCCCGGATGAGCAGCCGATAGTTGGGGCGCTTCAACTTTTCTTGGTGCACCTCGATGAAGCGATCCGAATGAGGCGTTCCGGTGAAACTGAACTTGTTCCGTATCGTGCGGGAGTCAAATCGCTTGTATCCGGCTAGTTAGCGGCGGAAGATGAAAAAATAAGCTATTTCGACCCGAGTGGAATTTGATCTGCTCGGGTCGATTTCTGCTTCACGTCAGGGGAGCAGGCGAACGGCGAGCAGCGTTCCATCCGGGTGGACCGACACCGGGCCACCCCACGAGTGGTCCCAGGAATCGCTGGGCTAGGAGGAGCGGCGCTCGTAGATCTTGCGGCGGTACTGCTCCCAGCGGGATCTGGTCGGTCACGGCAGGATCCGGACCTGGTTACCGGCCATCCCGGCTACAAAGCGAAACGCCCTGCTCTCGCAGGGCGTTTCGGGCTCAGTGCCGCGGGCGATCCGGTCGGGTTACTGCACGACCTGGACCTCGTCACCGACGTTGAGCTTGTCGAAGAAGGTTCGGGCGGACTTCTCGGACAGGTGCAGGCATCCCGCCGAGCGCTTGGTCAGGCTGCCCTGGTGGAACGCCACGCCGGTGTTGGTGAAGAACACAGAGTACGGCATCGGTGCGTTGTTGTATTCCCGGCTGACGTGGTCCTTGTCCTTGTACTGGACCTGGAACGTTCCGGTTGGGGTGGGGGAGTCGGGGCGTCCCCCCAGCGCAGAGGCCTCGCCGTAGTAGACCTGTCCATCCCGGATCAGCCAGGCGCGGTTTCGGGACAGGCTCACGCATGCCTTCGCCGTGACCGTGCACGGCGTCCCCGCAACCAGCTCGGATGAATCCGTGGGTGCGGCTTCCGCGGTCGGGGCCAGTCCGGCGAACAGGCCACCCGAGAGCGTCGCGATCACCGATAACGCGATCGTCTTCCTGCGAGACATCCGTTCTCCCCTCATGATTAGCGGCTCTGCCAAAGCGCTTCCACCAAGCCGATCCGCCAATTTCGGTCATTAGGCGTGGTGTCAGCGCTCGGACGGATATGAACTCTATTCGTTCCCGATGTGATCTAGGAACTGACCTTCTTCGGACGGTGCGAATTTGGCTTATTCGGACAAAGCGCTGAACGGAATCACCGGGTTGTGTGAGGCTGCGGCATTCATCCATTTCGACCAGTTCGGCGTAATCCGGAGCAGCTGAGTCCCGGAGCCCCGGGACCTGGTCGGTTCCGGGTTGAGGCGGAGGGTGCCCCGGCGGCGGTCGGCCAGGTTGGTCAGCGTTTCGGGCTCGGGGGCGAAGTGGTTGTTGCGGGCGTCCCGAGGATGACCAGGACCGTTCGCGGGGTGAGTACGTGGGTGTGGGCAACGGCGAATTGGGTGAACACGCGGGCGTGGTCGGTGCCGTTGCCCGGGAGTTGGAGGGTCTCGAGTCGGACCGCGGCTAAGGCGCTGGCGGCGTGGCGGCCGTGCCGCAGTTGGTCGGTGACCTCCCGGACATCGCGTACGAAGGTGAACGCGCGGGCCCGGGAGAAGACCTCGTGCAGCGTGTACATCAGTAGCAGGGCGAAGTGCGCGAAGTTCGCCACCGACGACGAGACGTCGCACAACACCACGAATTCGGGTTTGTGCGGTCGGCGCGGCCGGTAGCGGGGTTTGATCGGGACGCCACCGGTGGCCAGCAAGGTGTGGAACCATCCGACGATAACGTGTGGCTCGAGATTGGCCAGCGTCTCTCCGGCGTGGGCCTGGAAGCGGTGTGCAGCCGCACACGATGGGAGCTCAAGCCGACACCACGCCACGCAACTCCAGGGCCGATGATGAAACCTGGCAAACGACCCTCGGACTCGAGACGACCTCGATCGCCGTTCCTGCGACCGTCAACGATTCGTGTTGCGATTCGGTCGGCGGTCGAAGACTTTGCTTCCCGGTCGGTTCTCCTTCTGCCCGCGACGCATGGTTGAAGCGGTGGCGGGCCGAGTTGGTTCGGTGGGATCGTGACGTCATCCCGCACCTCTGGGGGGCGAACCGTGCAGCTTGATCGCGAATTGGCGGCAGCCGTGCCTGGCTTGCCTGACCTGCACATCCATGACCTTGACGGGGCTCGGGCGCGGATGGCGGAGCTCGCCTCCGGTGCCGTGCCCGCTGCAGCAGGTGAGGTCACCGCGACCGATCAGGAGGTTCCGGGTGTCGTGGGTGTGCCGGTGCCGGTCCGGGTTTTCCGCCCGTCCGAAGCGCCCGCGCCTTTGCCTGCCGTGCTCCTGTTGCACGGGGGCGGGTTCGTGATGGGAGGCCTGGAGTCCCTCACCGCGCAGGCGGTGGACCTGTGCGCGCACGTGCCTGCGGTCGTTTACGCCGTCGACTACCGCCTGGCCCCCGAACATCCGTATCCGGCGGCGTTGCGGGACTGCGAGTCCGCGCTCCGCTGGATGGCCTCGGAGGCTGAGTCGCTCGGTGTGGACGCTGCGCGCATCGGTGTGTACGGCATGAGCGCGGGTGGTGGGCTCGCCGCGGCCCTGACGCTGCTGGTTCGGGATCGAGGTGGCCCGCCGGTGTGCTTCCAGGTGCTCGACGCCCCGGAGGTCGACGATCGTGTCGAGACGTTCTCGGCACGCACGTTCGATGAGACACCGCTGTGGAACCACGCCGACGCGGTGCAGAGCTGGCGGCACTACCTGCGCGGGTGGAGTGGGGAGGTTCCCGCGTACGCGGCTCCGGCTCGTGCGAACGACATGTCCAGGCTGCCTCCGGCGTACGTGTCGGTGTACGAGAACGATCCACTGCGGGACGAGGGCTTGGCCTACGCCTCCGGCCTGCTGTGCGCGGGCGTGTCTGTCGAGCTGCACCTGTTCCCCGGGACGTTCCACCGATCGGTGGTGCTCACAGGAGCAGCGGTGTCCCGGCGTCAGGCGGCCGAAACCCTCGACACGCTTCGTCGCGCCTTGCACCCGGTGGGATGATGGGCACGCCGGGCGGGTATCGCGGTGAGGCCGAAGTGACCTACGGTCCAGCAAGGATGGGCTTCCCGGCCTCGGACGGTTCCGCTTGATCCGGAGATCCGGGTTTAGGTGAAGCGCTGGTCGGTGGCGCTGGACGCGAACTCGAACAGTCTGACCTGCCCCAGGTTTTCTTGACCGACGCCGGTCTCGACCTCATCAACCGGATGGTTTCGGCCCATCTGGAGAACGAGCGGATACTGCTCCAACCTGTCCGGTGACGAGCAGGCAACCCTGAGGGAGTTTCCAGCGCCTCACTGCCGCGTTCGAGTGATGCGGGGGCGGCCGGTCGGCTGGCGTATATGGAAGTCAGGCGTCGACGACCGTTTCGGCCGACCGGGGTGTCTGGCGACCGAATGGCGTCATGATGGCGACGTTGAACCACCCGAGGAAGGCGCCGAGCAGCCCGCCCAGCACCGCAGGCACCGAGGTGATCAGCGGCAGCAGCACGCTGTCGGCGGGCAGCGACAGGCCGCCGAAATTCGTGTAGATCCCGACGAAGAACGTGGCCAGGCCCATGGACAGGCCGTTGAAGAAGGGGAGGCTCCCGGTGTCCCGCGCGAACGGCAGGAACTGCATTCCGTAGATGATCGGAATGAGGGCCACCGGCAGGCCTACGAACCACGACACGTCGCCGCTCGCGACGATCGCGGCGTCGCCCACGACCGTTCCGACGAGCAGCGAGAAGATCAGTGCGATCGCCGCGCTGACGACGCCACTCAGGAATGACGGGACCACGACGCGGAGCACCGCCGGCTTCGCGCCCAGGGCGAAGTACTCGGCCCACACGATGAACGCCAGCCACAACGGCAGCGACCACGTGCCCAGCCACAGGCCGAAAGGTAGGGCGACAGCGACGGTCACCGGCACTGCCACCCACAGGGGAATGGACTTCATTGCTGCTCCTCTTGAGGATCGACTTCTTTGACCAACCTCTCAGTGAGCACTCGGCCGGGCCCGGCCTGCACGTCGCACTGTTCGTGAACGGGCGGGTACCGGGCAAGCGGCGTCGGACGGGACGGGTCCCGTTCAGGCGGCAGGGCCCTCGTAGCCGGTCAAGAAACCGTCGAGTAGGTCGTTGCCAGACTTTCACTCATAGGTCCGGTACGCATTCCCGCGTACGACGAAAGTGGCGCCGTTGTAGAACATCTCGTACTGCAGGTGTCGGGAGGCGAACTCGGTCCCGATCGTGTCCCATGCGAGTTTGAGTAGCTTGACTCGTTCGTCCGGGGTCATCGTGGCGGATCGCTGGGTGCGCCGGATGCGGTCGGCGATGTCCGGCTTCTCGTAGTCGGTGATGCTCGGCGGCAGCATGATCACTCCGCCGCCGGAGAGCTCCCGCAGGGTGTGGATGACCTTGGGGTCGCTCCCACGGGACCTTGACGTCGTCGAGGTAGATGATGCCGTCGACCTCGTCGAACTTGCAACCCGCCGTTCGTACCCTCATCGCCGACGACGATGCTCGGCTACGTGGCCACCCGGACAACGGGCGGCGTAGTCGAGGGATTCGAACGCGTTTTCTTGGTCGACCCGCGCACTATTCACCCGCCTTCAGCCAAGTCGGTCAGCGGGTACGGGCCGCGCGGCCTACTCAGACTGGTGAGACGCGGAGGTATGCGTTGGCCGGGTTGGTGGCCTTGCCCTTGCCGAAAACTGCATCCGTGCAGGTCATGCTGTGTGGTGGTACTCGTGAAGGATGCCACCGAGCCGGTCGTGTCGACGTATGTTGAGGGAATCGGGCTGCTGCGGATTGGCGACTGGCACGGGCAAGG
>NZ_JBSFBZ010000109.1:0-8954 GCF_053593195.1 Saccharopolyspora sp. NPDC002376 | reverse complement strand
CAGGCCCCGCACCTTCGTATACCCATACGCCGAACCCTGTTTCCCCGCCCCGTAAACCTCTTTGATCTTCGAGTCGATATCGACGAACACCAGCCCATCTGCCCCCGGCAACAACCCGCACCGCCCGGCCAGACGTTCCAGCACCATCCGGCCCAGCTTCTCCAGCTGCGCCACATGCCCATACGTGAAGCCACGCAGAAACATGCCCAGCGTCGACGGCGCCCGCAACTCCGTGAACAACCGGGCCATGCCACCGTGACGGACCACCCCGAGATCGTCGATCGAGTCCGCACCACAGGCCATGCCCGCCACGACCGAGGACACCTTCACACCCGGATTCGCCCCCGCCGAACCCACCGCGGGTGACAATTTCACCGTCTGCTCAGCCAGATCAGCCAAGCCGGCCTGCTCGGCCAGCCGCATCACCGGCACCACACCCGCACACGACACAAGATTCGGATCATCGAACCTCACCGACACCACGCCAGCACTATGCGATGCTTGCATCCAGCAGATGCCCTCCCACCTCGGAACCGATTGTCTCTCTCGCAAGAACAATCATCCCAGGCCAGAGGGCATCTACCCCACCACGACACGACCCCCACCGCCACAAACCTCAACACAACACCGGCGGATCCGGGCTATGTCGGTCAAAGGTGCCCTTCACCAGGGATCGTGTGCGTTGTCAGCCCGCGAGGTTGCGGAGTTCTGGGAGGAGCAGGCGGAGGGCGCGGCCTCGGTGGGAGTCTGCGTCCTTCTCGGCCGGGGTCAGCTCGGCGCTGGTTCGGGTTTCGCCCTCGGGGACGAAGATCGGGTCGTAGCCGAAGCCGTTGGTTCCGCGCTCTTCGCGGATCACCGTTCCTCGCCATTCGCCTCGGACCACGGTTTCCGCGCCGTCCGGGTGGACCAGGGCCGCTGCCGAGACGAAGGCCGCACCGCGGCGGTCGTCGGGGACGTCCGTGATCTGGCCGAGGAGGAGGTCCAGGTTGGCCTGGTCGTCTCCGTGCTTGCCGGACCAACGGGCCGACAGGACACCGGGCATGCCGTTGAGGGCGTCGACCGCGATGCCGGAGTCGTCGGCGATCGCCGGGAGGCCGGTGGCTTTCGCCGCGTCCGCCGCCTTCGCCACCGCGTTCTCCTCGAACGTCGCGCCGGTTTCCGGGGCTTCCGGGAACTCGGGGACGTCCGCCAGGCCGACGACCTCCACGCCGGTCACGCCCTCGGCTTCGAGGATGCGGCGCAGCTCCACCAGCTTCTTCTGGTTGCGAGTGGCCAGCAGGACGCGGCTCATGCCGCACCGCCCGGCAGCTCGCCCGGGTACGGCGCGGCCAGCGCGTCGGCCTGCATCTGGGCGAGCTTCGCGCAGCCGTCCAGCGCGAAGTCGATCATCTTGTCCATCGTGGACCGGGTGTAGGTGGCGCCCTCGCCGGTGCCCTGCACCTCCACCAGGGTGCCGTGGTCGGTGGCGACCACGTTCATGTCCACCTCGGCGCGCGAGTCCTCCTCGTAGGGCAGGTCCAGGCGCACCCGGCCGTCCACCACGCCCACGCTGATCGCGGAGATCGAGCAGGACAGCGGCTTCGGGTCGGACAGCCGACCGGCAGCGCCCAGCCAGGTCACCGCGTCCGCCAGCGCCACGTACGCACCGGTGATCGCGGCCGTGCGAGTGCCACCGTCAGCCTGGATCACGTCGCAGTCCAGCGCGATGGTGTTCTCGCCCAGCGCGGCCATGTCGATGCAGGCGCGCAGGGAGCGGCCGATCAACCGGCTGATCTCGTGGGTGCGGCCGCCGATGCGACCCTTCACCGACTCCCGGGGGCTGCGCGTGTTCGTAGACGACGGCAGCATCGCGTACTCCGCGGTCACCCAGCCCAGTCCGGAACCGGTCCGCCAGCGCGGAACGCCCTCCTGGACGCTGGCCGCGCACAAAACCCGCGTCCGGCCGAACTCGACCAGAACCGAACCTGCCGGCCAGTCCTGGTATCCGCGTGTGATCCGCACCTCTCGGAGCTGGTCGTCGCTCCGCCCATCCGCTCGTGCCACGCCCCAACCCTAAGCCCGGCCCGAATCACCCCTCGTCAAGGGGCCACCCGCGCATGTCGGGCACTACGGCTGCCAGACGTAGCGGACGTCCGGTTCGCGCTCTTCGTTGCGCTGTCCGTCGGTGTGCTCGACCGCGACGAAGCCGTGCCGCTCGTAGAAGCGCCGGGCGGGGCCGTTGACCTGGAAGGTCCAGAGCTCCAGCCCGTCCGGGCGACGGCGTTTGGCCAGGTCCACGAGCTGATCGCCCAGTCCTCGGCCGCGATGCGACGGATCGAGGTAGAGCTGCTCCAGCTCCGCGCCCTCGAGCACCAGGAGGCCGACCACCGAGCCCTGCTCCTCGGCCACCCAGCACTCGGAGTTCGGTACGACGACGTGGGTGAACCAGCCCCGCACCTCGTCGTCGCTGTGCGCTCGGCGCACCGTCGGCAGCGCGGTGTTGAACGAGCGCAGCCAGACGTCGGCCATGTCCGTCGCGTCGGAATCGGCAGCTGGCCGGAGCACGACGTCAGATTTCATAGGTGCCATCCGCAACGACTAGTTCGGTCGGTCCGTCGTAGACGGCCTTGGCTTCGGTGCGGATCGCGTTGCCGTTCGCCCACGGCACGACGTGGGTGAGCAGCAGGCGCTGAGCTCCGGCCGTCTTCGCCACCTCCGCGGCCTGGCGACCCGACAGGTGCACGCCTCCGGGAGCATCCGGGGAGTCCTCCCAGGACGCCTCGGACAGCAGGACGTCGGCGTCCGCGGCGAGGTCGGTCAGCTGGGGGCACGGGCCGGTGTCGCCGGTGTAGGCCAGCACCTTGCCCTCCGCCGCGACCCGGAATCCCCACGACTCGCACAGGTGCGCCACCGGCATCGCCCGCACCTCGAACGGGCCGATGCGCACGGGTTCGGCGGACACCGTGACGAACTCGAACACGTCCGACAGATCCGTCTCGGCCAGCTCCTCGGCGTCCGGCGCGTAGAGCGCGGCGAACCGCTGCGGTGCGTTCGCGGGCGCGATCACCGGAAGCCGTCCGCTGGGCCGGTTCGGGTGGTAGCGGCGCAGCACCGCGAGCGCACCGAAGTCCGCGCAGTGGTCCGGGTGCAGGTGGCTGAAGAACAGCGCGTCCAGCGAGAACGGGTCGATGAACCGCTGCATCGCGCCGAGCGTGCCGTTGCCCAGGTCGATCGCGATGCGGGTGTCGCCGGACTCCAGCAAGTACCCGGATGAAGGCGAATCCGGGCCGGGAATGCTCCCGGAGCAGCCGAGGATCGTCAGCTTCATGCGGTCGAGCTTGACATGGCCAGCGGCCGGACGGCATCGGCCTTGAGTACCGGACCGAGGAACCGGGTGGCCAGCCGGGCGAACCGGTCAGGCGTCCCGGTGGCGTGGAACGCGTGCTCGGGCACCGCGTCCGGCCCCGCGAGCAGGTCGTTCTCGGTCAGCACCCGCACCACGTCCTTGGCGGTCTCCTCCGCGCTGGAGACCAGCGTCACCTGGTCCCCCATCGCGATCTGGAGCACACCGGTGAGCAGCGGGTAGTGCGTGCAGCCGAGCACCACCGTGTCGACGTCGGCCTGCTGCAGCGGGTCGAGGTAGCTCTGCGCGAGTCCGAGGATCTGCCGGCCGGTGGTGATGCCGCGCTCGACGAAATCCACGAACCTCGGGCAGGCCACCGTGGTCAGCTCGATGTCCGGGGCCGCGGTGAAGGCGTCGTCGTAGGCGCGGGAGCGGATGGTCGCCTTGGTGCCGATCACGCCGATGCGCCGGTTGCGCGTGGTCGCCACCGCGCGTCGCGTCGCGGGCATGATGACCTCGACCACCGGGATCGAGTAGCGCTCGCGGGCATCGCGCAGGCAGGCCGCGGACGCGGTGTTGCAGGCCAGCACCAGGGCTTTCACGCCGTCCTCGACGAGCGCGTCGGTGATGGCCAGGGTGCGGGCGCGGATTTCGGCGAGCGGCATCGGGCCGTAGGGCGCGTTGGCCGTGTCGCCGACGTAGTGCACGGTTTCGCCGGGCAGCTGATCCATGATCGCGCGGGTCACGGTCAGCCCGCCGACGCCGGAGTCGAAGATCCCGATCGGGGCGTCAGTCACCCGGCCAGTGTGCCAGGCCCACCGCTGGTGACCCGCTGCCGAGTGCTGCGTCCCACCAACCACGCGGCCAGGAACCCGGCAATCGCGCCGAACAGGTGGCCCTCCCAGGAGATGCCGGGCTGACCGGGCAGCACGCCCCACAACATGCCGCCCCAGTAGAAGAACAGCACCACCGCGACCAGGATCTGCGCGATGCTGCGCTGGAAGAAGCCGCGCACCAGCAGGAACACCATCCAGCCGAAGATCACCCCGGACATGCCGATGTGCACCCCGGGCGTCGCTCCGAACAGCCAGGTGCCGAGGCCGCCGATGATCCAGATAGTCGCGGTCACCGCGAGGAACTGCCCCAACCCGCCGGCGAGCACCAACCAGCCGAGCACCAAGAACGGCAGCGTGTTGGCCCACAGGTGATCCCAGCCCGCGTGTAGCAGCGGGGCCCACAAGATCCCGTCGAGGCCGCCCACGGACCGCGGTTGGATGCCGTAGCTCTCCAGGTTCGTCAACGGGTTGACCCGATCGTAGAACTCGATGCCGTAGAGCGCCGCAGTGGCGATGAGCATGCCCACCGCTGCGCTCAGCGGATTCGGGGGCAGCACGCGCGGTCGGGGACGATCAGGCAGCCGGTTCACACTTCGAGGTTACGCGGAGCGCCCCTCCGCGGTCTCGGGGTTCGCCCGGAGATTCGGACGTCTTGCCCCAACCGCAAGATCAACAGTCTGGCCGCGCGATAAGGTCCTGGATCGTTGCGTTCCGGACGAAGGGCTTCACGTGCAGGTCGACTCAGCAGTGCCAGCGGCGGCGCGATCCGGACGAGCGCCCACGTGGGACATCGGCACCGACACCCTGCTGTGGACCGACCCGCCGGCGCACAGCGCGCACCGCTTCGTCCCCGGCCGCACCGATCACGCGATGGAACTGCCGCAGCAGGTCAGCGCGGCGAAAACGCGCAGCCGCGGCGGCCTGGCGCTGCACTTGGACGAGGGCATCGCCCTGTTCGACTCCACCGGCTCGCAGCGCACCTGGCTGATCTACTGGGCGCGCGAGGGCGCCGAAGCGGGCGCGACGATGATCGACGCCAAGGGCCGGCTGTGGGCGACGACGCTGGGCGAAGGCGGCTGGCTGGTCCGCGTCTCCGGCGACGGCTCGGCGCACATCGCGCTCAAGGACCTGCCCGCGGGCAACGGCATCGCCTGGAGCCCGGACAACACCCGCATGTACCTCGCCGACGGCGAAGCCCGACGCATCGACGTCCTGGACTTCGACCTGACCACTGGTGACTGCTCCAACCGTCGCACCCTGTGCGAGCTCGACGGCGAACCCGGCGGCCTGACCGCGGACGCCTCCGGCCACCTCTGGATCACGATCCGCGACCGCGGCGAGCTCCGCTCCTACACCCCCACGGGCGACCTGGACCGGACGATCCCGCTCCCGGCCCAACGCCCGACGGACTGCTGCTTCGGCGGCCCGGACCTGACGAACCTCTACATCACCACGGCAACCGACGAGGTCTCCGAACCCACCGAAGCCGACGGCTCGATCCTCGTCATCCCCAACCTGGCAACGGGCGTCCGCCCCTACTCCTTCGCCGGCTGACCCCAGGCCCCAGAAACCACAGTTTCAATTGAAACTGTGATCCGCCGTGGGTGGGATTTACAGTTTCAATTGAAACTGTAAATCTCCGGGCGTAGACGGATCAGGCCCAGAGCTGGCCTTCGAGGCGTTGGGCTGCGTCGTCGAGGGTGCCGCTGTAGGCGCCGGTGGAGAGGTACTTCCAACCGGCGTCGGCGACGACGAAGGCGATGTCCGCGGATTCGCCGTTGGCTGCGGCCTTCTCCGCGATCGTCAGTGCCGCGTGGAGGACGCCGCCCGTGGAGATGCCGGCGAAGATGCCCTCGGACTCCAGCAACTGGCGCGTGCGGCGCAGGGCGTCGTAGGAGCCGACCGAGAAGCGGCGGGTCAGGACCTCGGCGTCGTAGAGCTCCGGGACGAAGCCCTCGTCGAGGTTGCGCAGGCCGTAGACCAGCTCGCCGTAGCGCGGTTCGGCCGCGACGATCTGCACGTCGGGCTTCTGCTGGCGCAGGTAGCGACCGACGCCGACCAGCGTTCCGGTGGTGCCCAGGCCGGCCACGAAGTGGGTGACGGTCGGCAGGTCGCGCAGGATCTCCGGCCCGGTGGTGGTGAAGTGCGCTTCGACGTTGGCCGGGTTGCCGTACTGGTAGAGCATCACCCAGTCCGGGTTCTGCTCGGCCAGATCCTTGGCCATCGCCACCGCCTGGTTGGAACCACCGGCCGCCGGCGAGGAGATGATCCGCGCGCCGTAGGCCTGCAGCAGCTGCCGGCGCTCCTCGGAGGTGTTCTCCGGCATCACGCAGACCAGGCCGTAGCCCTTGAGCTTGGCCGCCATCGCCAGCGAGATCCCGGTGTTGCCCGAGGTGGGCTCCAGGATCGTGCAGCCGTGGGTGAGGCGACCTTCCTTCTCGGCGGCCTCGATCATGGCCAGCGCCGGGCGGTCCTTGATCGAACCGGTCGGGTTCCGGTCCTCCAACTTCGCCCACAGCCGGACGTCCGGAGCCGGCGACAGGTGGGGCAACCCCACCAGAGGCGTGTCACCGAGCGCGTCCAGCAACGAGTCGTAACGAGCCACGGTGCATCTCCTACTCACCGCAAGAAGAACAGTTCTGCGGGTTCTCAGAGGCTCTCCCGGGGCAACGCATTCGGGAATGCCTCTGAGAACCCACTACTGGCATCGCCACGCAGGGCGAGTCTGAAACTCACATGCCGCCGGCGACGGCGGGGAGGATGGTGACGTTGTCGCCGTCGGCGACCTTCGCCTCGAGACCACCGGCGAAGCGGACGTCCTCGTCGTTGACGTAGACGTTCACGAAGCGGTGCAGGTTTCCCTCCTTGACCAGGCGGGACTTCAGGCCGTTGTAGTTGTTGTCGAGGTCGTTGATGACCTCGGCGACGGTGCCGCCCTCAGCCTGGACCGACTTCTCGCCACCGGTGTGGGTACGCAGGATGGTCGGGATCGAAACCTTGACTGCCATGGGAAACCTCCATGTCCACAGAGGACTACATAGGGATGCGGGGACGCGAACACCAGCGGGTACGACCGCGGTTCAGTCGCGGTCGGGAACCTCGTCGAATCCGGTGTGGGCGAACATGTACGACTCGACGACCTCCACCGGCTCCTCGGTGACCTCGCCGTCGAGGATCCGGTAGGAACGCAGCTCATGGGTCTTCGGGTCCCTGGTGGACACGAGCACGTAGTGCGCGTTGGGCTCCGAGGCGTAGGAGACGTCGGTGCGCGACGGGTAGGCCTCTGTCGAGGTGTGCGAGTGGTAGATGACCACCGGCTCCTCGTCGTTGGCGTCCATCTCACGCCACACCTTCAGCTGTTCACCGGAGTCGAACCGGTAGAAGGTGGGCGAGCGCTCGGCGTTGATCATCTCGACCAAGCGTTCCGGGCGGTCCGACCCTTCCGGACCGGCGATCACACCGCACGCCTCGTCCGGGTGGTCCCGTCGGGCATGCGCGACCATCGCATCCACGAGGTCGCGTCGGATCACCAGCACAGCAACCATCCTAATAGGTGGAGCACCTCGCTCCCACGATGTGGAATCGCGGTCGCGGGTGCGGCTTTCGTCGGGCGAAACGTAGGTCCACGATGATTCATTCCCGCGACGAGGGGTAGAGGCTCGTGTACGACGTCACCTCGTCGACCGGCTCGGCAGCCAACACGCCGCGCACGATCGCCCGCGCCACCACGTCGGCGGCCGCCGCGCTCACCGCGTCCAGCCGCGTGGACCAGCCCTGCTCCCCCGGCGCGGGCAGCGCCGCCCCGGTGCCGGTGGCCAGCGCGAACATGGTGTCCCCGTCGACCAGCAGGTGAGCGGGCCGCACCGCGCGGGCCAGCGCGTCCTGGGCGGCCACCGCGAGCCGCTGGCACTCGGCCTTGGACAGCTTCAGGTCGGTGGCGACCACGCCGATGGTGGTGTTGAGCGGGCGGTCGATCGGCCCGCGGCGGCCGGGGCGGGTGTCGAACAGCGGCCGGGCCGCGTCGATCTCCGCCTGATCGGGTGACCGCAGACCAGGAGTGGGGATCCACGGGAGTCCTGTATCGGGGTCGATGGCCGAGCCAGCGGCGTTGACCGCCACCAGCGCGCCGATCGTGGTGCCGTCGTCGAGCACCTCGCTGGCCGTGCCGATGCCGCCCTTGACGCAGCCCACGACCGCGCCGGTCCCAGCGCCGACGTTGCCCTCCCGCGTCTCGGTGCGGGTGGCGTTCCCGCAGGCGCGGTGGCCGAAGTCGGCGTCCGGCCGGTTGCCCCAGTCGTTCATCGGCAGGTCGAAGATCACCGCGCCGGGCACCACCGGAACCACGTGCATCGGGTCGGGGCCGACGCGCACGCCGTGGCCGCGGTCGCCGAGCCAGCGCATCGCGCCGTCGGCGGCGGCCAGCCCGTAGGCGCTGCCGCCGGTCAGCACGATGCCGTGCACCTGCTGCACCAGGTGGCTCGGCTCGAGCACGTCCGTCTCGCGCGTGCCCGGCCCGCCGCCGCGGACGTCGACCGCCGCGCTCGCGCCGTCCGGCACCAGCACCGCAGTCACCCCGGTCGCCCACTGGGCGTCGAGCCGCTGCTCGTGCCCGACCAGCACCCCATCGACGTCGACGAGCGCGTCCCGCTCCCCCGCTGCCATACCGCCTCCTCCGCTGTCGTCGACGGCCCCGGTCCCGCAATTTCCATTGAGGTGATCTCAGTGGTTTATGTGTAGCCGTGTTCGTGGTGGGTGAGCACGAGTGCGGCTTGGACGATGTCGCCGGTTTTGCGGGG
>NZ_JBSFBZ010000108.1:0-10218 GCF_053593195.1 Saccharopolyspora sp. NPDC002376 | reverse complement strand
ACAACCTGATCATCGCGAGGCGGCTGCTCATGATCAACAGAGCCCCGTCAATACCCTGACCAGCCACGATCAGCTAAGTGCGGCTGCCCTACTAGATCGGATTCGGCCACGCCGACCACGGCGGCCCTACCGCGCAAGCTCATGACGACACCTCCCGGAATACGGCGACGGGTTGCCCGTCCTGTTCGATCACGACGAACCCGACGCGAGACCCGATGACGACCCGGTCGGCATCGACGCCCTCAACCCGCGACATCATCCGAAAACCCTCGTCCAGATCGATCAGCGCAACGTTGTGCGCGCCATCCCGGCTCCGCACAGCGGTAGTGGAGTAGACGGCTCCGAGCCCGCTGCTGCGCTCCCACTCCAGCTCATCGCTACCGCATCCCGGACACAGCACCCGAGGTGGGAACACCGCGCTCGAGCACTTCCCGCAGTGCTGAAACCGCAGCTCACCGGCCGCCAGTCCCGCCCGGAACACGACCTCGGGCGCCACCCCGACAAGAGGCGTCACTTCACTCATCCCTCCGCACCTTCCTTGGATTCACACCGACGTCGTCGCCTCTCCTCGCCCGTCAACCGGACACACCCCGGCGAGTCGTCCCCCGACACACCGGAACCTGTGGACAACTTCCGCGATTTCAGACGTCCAATTTCCATTGAAATCGCACGCCGATCACCCGGTCGGGGACATCGCGGTCAGGTCCCGACAGCAGGTGTCCGGGGCCGGTGGAACCACAGTTTCAATTGAAACTGTAAATTCCACCCACGGCCGATCACAGTTTCAATTGAAACTGTGATCCCTCGGGGGCGGGAGAGGGCTGTTGGGGGCACGGTCGATTAGTCCGATGGGGGCAGCATTGCGAGGCAGTCCACGGCGGTGGCGCCTTTGCCGATCTCGTCGAGCAGTAGTGGATTGACGTCGATTTCGGCGATGTACTCGGCGAGGTCGTGGGCCAGCCAGGACAGGCGGGCGACCGCATCGGCCGCAGCGTCGAGGTCTCGTGGTGGTTTGCCGCGCACTTCGCCGAAGAGGCGGTTGCCGCGTAGTGACAGCAGTAGGCGCTTGGCGGCGTTGGGATCGAGCGGGGCGACGCCGACCTGGCTGTCGGCGAGGACGTCCACCAGAACACCGCCGAATCCGACCACCACGACCGGGCCGAACGCGGGATCGTGCTTGATGCCCACGATGAGTTCGGTGCCGCCGCCAGCCATCCGCTGCACCAGCAGTCGCGCGTCGGGATCACCGGCCGTGTGGGCGATGTCCAGCAGTTCGCCAGCCACCGCACGGATTTCCGCGTCGTTGGTCAGGTTCAGTCGCACCCCGCCGATGTCGGACTTGTGCCCGATGCGGTCGGAGAGCAGCTTGACCGCGACCGGACCGCCGAGGTTGTGCGCGGCCGCCACCGCGGCATTGGGTGTGGTGGCGGGGAACGCCCCCGCGCAGGGGATGCCGTAGGCGGCGATCAGGCGGCTCGACTCGTGCTCGTCGAGTTGGGTGCGGCCCTGCTTCCGGACGTCCTGGACGATCGCACGGACTACCTTGTCGTCGATGTCGTCCGGGCGCTCGGGTGCGGGCAGCGGCGGGCGCAGGCTGAAGTCCGCGAGCTTGCTCAGCGCCGCGGCCGCCCGGCCAGGGTCGGTGAAGCACGGGATGCCCAGCTCCTGCAACCGCCGGCGGGGGCGTCCGCTGCCGCCGGTCCACACCACCACCAGCGGACGGTCGGTGGCCCGGAATGCCTGCTCGATCGCGTCGATCAACTGCGCGGACGCGTTGTCGGCGTTGCCCAGCAGCACCGCGATCATGTCGGTTCCCGGGTGCTGCACGGCGACCTCCAGGCCGCGTCGCAGCAGGCCCGGGTCGCTGATCAGCGTCGCGGTCAGGTCGATCGGATTGCGCGGTGAGCCGTAGGACGGGATCACCTCGGCCATCCGCTGCTGCCAGTCCTCCTCCCACTGCTGCACCACCAGGCCGTTGTTGCTCGCGACGTCGGCCATGAGCACACCGGCACCACCGGACAGCGACAGCGTGCTCAGCCGGCGACCACGGGTGCGCCGCCCGTTGGCGAACACCTGCGCGGTGTCGAGCAGCTCCTCCTGCCCGGCGAGCCGGACGATTCCGTGCTGGCGGGCCGCGCCGTCGAACACGGCGTCCTCCCCGGCCAGCGACGCGGTGTGCGACTGGGCCGCGCGCGCTCCGGCCTCGGAACTGCCGACCTTCACCACCAGGATCGGCTTGTCCAGTTCGTGCGCCCGCAGCGCCACCGACATCAGCTCGTGGCCCCGGTGTACGCCTTCGAGGTAGGCCATCAGCACCTCGACCCCGTCGGTCTCCAGCAGCCCGCCCAGCACCTCGGCCACCGACAGATCGGCTTCGTTGCCGGTGTTGAGGAAGTGCGAGATGCCCAGCCCGGCCTGCTGCGCCGCGCTGAAGATGAACGTCCCGAAAGCGCCGCTCTGGCTGACGAAAGCCACCGGCCCGCCGATCAGCTCGGCGCTCTCGTCCATCGCCGAGGTGAAGGTCGGCATCGCGCGGTCGCGGACGTTGAACATGCCGAGGCAGTTCGGCCCCAGCACCCGGATACCGGTCTCGGCGATGACCTCCTCCAGCTGCCGCTGCAGCTGCTCACCGCGCTCGCCGATCTCGGCGAAGCCGGACGCGCCGACGATCGCGGCCGGGATGCCGCGCGCGGCGCAGTCGCGCAGACCGTCGACGACCTTGTCCGCGGGCAGCATCACCATGGCCAGATCGATCTCACCGTCGATCTCGTCCAGGCTGCGGTAGGCGGGCAGGCCCTGGACCTCCGCGCGACGGGCGTTGATCGGCAGCAGGCGACCGGTGTAGCCGAACCGCTTCATCAGCTCGATCGGTCGCCCGGACAGCTTGATCGGGTTGTCCGAGGCGCCCAGGACGGCGATCGACCGCGGGTGCAGCAGTCGCTGGATCGCGGAGTTGGCGACCACAGATTCCTCCTCGCAGCGGGAACGGGTGGAGTGCTCGGGTCAGGTGAACTGGCGGAGGAGCTGCTTGGCGATGATCAGCTTCTGGATCTCGCTGGTGCCCTCGTAGATGCGGAAGACCCTGGCGTCGCGGTAGAAGCGCTCCGCCGGAACCCCGCGCATGTAGCCGGAACCGCCGTGCACCTGCACCGCCCGGTCGGCCACGCGGGAGACCATCTCGCTGCAGAACAACTTCGCGCACGAGGGAGCCAACCGGGTGTCGGCGCCGGAGTCGTACTCGCGCGCGGCCTCCAGCACCATCGACCGCCCCGCGTAGTACTCCGCCTGCGATTCCGCCAGCAGCGCCTGCACCAGCTGGAACCGGCTGATCGGCTCGCCGCCCTGCTCGGCCTGGGCGGCGAAGCGCACCGACTCCTCGACGATCCGACCGGCCAACCCGACGCAGATGGCCGCGATGTGCAGGCGACCGCGGGTCAGCGAGGACATCGCGGCGCCGAACCCGATGCCCTCCTCACCGCCGACGAGCGCCGTGGCCGGCACCCGCGCGTCGTCGAAGAACACCTCGGCGGTGTGCGCCCCGGCCTGTCCCATCTTCGCGTTCGGCGGCCCGATCCGGACCCCGTCCAGCCCGGTCTCGACCAGGAACACCGAAATGCCCTTGTGCGCCTCGACGTTCGAGTCAGTCCGCGCGAAGACGACCAGCACATCGGCGTGCGGAGCGTTGGTGATGAACCGCTTCGCCCCGGACAGCACGTACTCTCCCCCGCTCTCGGCTTCGCTCGAGCGGGAGGTGCCCCCCTCATCGCGTACCGCCTTGGTCCGCACCGAGCTCGGGTCCGAACCCGCGCCGTCCTCGGTGAGCGCGAAGGAGGCGATCGCCTCCCCGGCGGCCAGTCGCGGCAACCACCGCTGCTTCTGCTCCGCGGTGCCGTACTTGACGATCACCTGACCGGCGATGCCGTTGTTGGTGCCGAACATCGACCGGAACGCCGGGACTGCGTACCCCAGCTCCATCGCCAACCGGACGTCCTCGCTCATCGACAGGCCCAGCCCGCCGTGCTCTTCCGGCAGCGCGAAGCCGAACAACCCCATGTCCGCGGCGGCTTCGCGCAACCGCTGCGGGATCGCATCGGTCCGCTCGATCTCGTCCTCGGCGGGCACCACCTCGTCGCGGACGAAGTCGCGCACCGTCCGCAGCACGTCGTCGAACACGTTCGGATCCATCGCGCCACCAATCACTCGTCACTTGTTCGAACCGTTGCGATTTCCGGGACTTCCGCAACCGCACGCGCGGAGCGGGTCAGCAGGATTCGGACGCCCACCAGCGACATCAGCACGGTGACCAGCGCCCAGCCGATCACCGGCAGGATCGAGCCGAAGCTGGTCAGCAGCAGTTGGCCGATCATCGGGGTGGTGCCGCCGAGCAGCGTCCCGGCCAGGCCGTAGGACAGCGAGATCGCCGTGTAGCGCACGCGCGCCGGGAACGCGTCGGCCAGCACGCCGGCGAGGATCGAGTAGAACATCACGTGCGGCAGGGTCGCGGCCACCATGCCCACCACCGACCACCCGAAGCTGCCGGTGCTGATCAGCAGGAACATCAGCGGCATCATCGGCAGTTCGGCGATCAGCAGGATCGTGACGATCTTGCGGGTGCCGAACTTGCTGGCCAGCACCGCGCCGAAGGGCTGCACGAAGAACTGCACGATGCTGGCGATGAGCACCACGCTCATGAACGTCTCGCGCTGGAAGCCGAGTTCGTTGGTCGCCCACGACACCGCGAAGGTGTTCTTGAAGTACGACGCGGAGAACACGATCGCGCAGGCGAACACGCCGAGCACCACGAGTCCGGTGTGGTGGCGGAAGGTGTCCACCAGCGGGAACTTGGAGACCTGCCCGGTTTCCTTGAGCTTGGTCAGCTGGGGCGACTCCTCGATGCTCAACCGGATCACCAGGCCTAGCACCACCAGCACCGCCGAGGCCAGGAACGGGATGCGCCAGCCCCAGCTGTAGAAGTCTTCGTCGGGCAGCTGCGCGACGAGGGTGAAGGCCAGCGAGGACAGGATCTGCCCGGACGGCGAACCCTGCTGGGCCCAGGAGCCGGAGATGATGCTGCGGCCCTTCGGGGCGTGCTCGGTGGCGATGAGCACCGCGCCGCCCCACTCGCCGCCGACGGCCAGGCCCTGCACGACGCGCAGCAGCACCAGCAGGATCGGCGCGGCGATGCCGATCGTGGCGTAGGTGGGCAGCAGGCCGATGCCGACGGTGGTGAAGCCCATCAGCAGCAGGGTGATGATCAGCGCTTTCTTGCGCCCGACCCGGTCGCCGAGGTGCCCGAAGATGATGCCGCCCAGCGGGCGGGCCAGGAAGCCGACCCAGAACGTCGCGAACGACACCAGCACGCCGATCGCGGGGGTGACCACGGGGAAGAACAGCTTGCCGAACACCAGCGCGGAGGCGGTGCCGTAGATGTAGAAGTCGTACCACTCGATGCTGGTACCGACGAACGACGCGATACCCGCCTTGCGGCCCATTCTCTCCTGTTCGGAAAGACGTCTCATCGCATTGGCTCCGTCTCCACCGAAGGCGGGCGCCTGCCGGATTGCAGGGCGAAACCCGTTGGTGCACCGGCTTATTCACCATCGCGGCGGTCGGGGCCCGCGAGCGCCGCACTGCGATCCCGGTGCCTCGAAGCTAGGTCAGCGAATGTGTTCCGTCTAACACCAAAATCGGCTAGGTTTGATTCGGCAGCGCGACATTATGCGCGTTGACCTGGGCAAAGCCCCTCGTGGTCGGGAGGTCGGGCTGTGGAGCTGCGCCACCTGCAGGCGTTCATCGCCGTCGCCGAGGAGCTGAACTTCCGGCGCGCGGCGGTCCGGTTGCACATGTCCCAGCCGCCGCTGTCCCAGCAGATCAAGCGCCTGGAGCATGAGGTCGGGGTACCGTTGCTGCGGCGCACCACGCGGCAGGTCGCGCTCACCGCGGCAGGGGAGGCGTTCCTGCGCGAGGCGCGAAAGACGCTGGAATCAGCGGAAGCCGCGCCGAAGTTGGCCCGGCAGGCCGCGGCCGGGGAGATCGGCGTGGTGCGGCTCGGCTTCAGCGGGCAGACCTCGTACCAGGTGATGCTGTTGATCGTGCGCAAGTTCCGGGAGCGCTACCCGGACGTGCGCTTCGACATCGTCAGTCCGCTCTACGGCGGCGAACTGGTGGACCGCATCCACCAGCAGGAGATCGACGCCGGACTGCTGCGACTGCCGGTGCCGATCGAGGGGCTGAGCGTGCGGGAGCTGGAGCAGCACCAGCTGGCGGTGGCCCTGCCCGACAACCACCGCCTGGCCGACGGACGCAGCGTCGGGGTCGCCGACCTGCGCGACGAACCAGTGATCAGCTACCCGACGAATCGGGGCTCGGTGGTCAACCAGTTGGTGCAGGCCGTCTGCCTGCGCCACGGCTTCAGTCCGAACTTCGTGCAGGAGGCGCCGGACACCCACACCATCCTGTCCCTGGTGGGCGCGGGTTCCGGCGTCGGCCTGGTTCCGGCGACCGCAGCGCACCTGAAGGTGCCGGGCGTGGTGCTGGTCCCGGTGCACGACGCGCCGCCGGTGCCGCTGGCCTTGGTGTGGCGCGAAGGCGACGCGAACCCGGCGCTGGCCGGGTTGGTCGGTCTGCTCGACGAGGTCGTCGCCGAGCTCTAGTGCTCGTGAGCCCAGCGCGCCACGTATGTCCACTGTGGATTTTCTGACGAGTTCGCCGTAATTTTCCGGGAAATCGCGAAGTGTGGTGCAGTCCACTCGCGGTCTGCGTAACTCCGCCGCGGTGCGCGGCGACAAGCACGGTGGACAACCGGTCAACGCTGATCGGTCCGAACATCTGAAGAAGGAGGTCTCTGGTGGCTGCCGACCGACCGGAGCGTCGGGCTTGGTGGATCTGGAGCGCGGCGGTGATCGCCTATCTCGCCGCGGTTTTTCACAGGGGCAGCTTGGGGGTTGCCGGAACGCAGGCGCTGGACCGCTTCGACGTCGGTCCGGCCGCACTGAGCGCGTTCACGGTACTGCAGGTCGGCATCTACGCCGGGATGCAGATTCCCACCGGATTGCTGGTGGACCGCTTCGGTTCCCGCCGGGTGATCACCGTCGCGGTGGTCCTCCTCGGAACCGGGCAAGTTCTTTTCGCCGTCGCCGACACGTACTCGTCGGGTTTGGCGGCCCGCGCGGTGCTGGGTCTGGGCGACGCGCTGATGTGGGTGAGCATTCTGCGGCTGGTGGTATCGCACTTCTCCGCCCGCCGCTACGCACTGGTGGCAACGGTGTCCAGCGCACTGGGGGCGCTGGGGGGTGTTGCGGCCACGTTCCCGCTCGCGATGGCGTTGCAGAACCTGGGGTGGACCGCGACGTTCCTGCTGGTGGGTGTGCTGACACTGGGGTACGCGGCGGTGACCGGAACGGTCGTGCGCGACGTGGCGCCTGCTGGTGGTCAGCCGCGCCGCAGCGCGCCGGTGTTCCAGCAGGTGCGCAACGCGTGGTCGGTGCCGGGCACTCGGCTGGCGTTCTGGACGCACTTCTGCACGTTGTTCGCTTCCGGTGCGCTGACGCTGCTGTGGGGCTTCCCGTACCTGGTCAACGGGCTCGGGGTGCCGGCGTCGACGGCTAGCGTGCTGCTCAGCCTGCTGATCATCGGCCAGGTCGTCGGCGGCCCGGTGGTAGGCGCGCTGATCGGTCGTCGGCCGGAGTGGCGGATGTGGATCGTGATGGGTTATCTGGTGGTCAACGCGCTGTCCTGGGTGGTCCTGCTGGGTTGGCCGCAGGGGCACCCGCCGATCGCGGTGATCGCGACGACGTTCTTGATCTTCGCCTTGGGCGGCCCGGTTTCGTCCGTGGCCATGGTCCTGGTGCGCGACTTCAACCCGGTGCACCAGGTCGGCACCGCGACCGGCCTGGCCAACGCCGGTGGTCACTCGGCGACGGCACTGGGCGTGCTGTGCGTGGGCCTGGTCCTGGACCTGGCGCAGGGCATGCCGAACGGCTCGGACTACCGGGTCGCGATGCTGGCCCTGGTGGCGCTGCTGCTGTTCGGCGCATCCCGGACGGTGGTGTGGTGGCGCCGCGCCCGCGCGGAGGTCTTCGCGGCGGAAGAGCGAGGCGAAGGAGTCCCGGTGCTCCTCACCCGGCACCGCTGGGACCTCCGAATCCAACGCCAAGCAGTCCCGGCGTAACCCGACCAGGTGGGGCGCCTTCCGTCGATCAACTCGGCGAAAGGCGCCCCACCTGCACTTCGCCCGGCGGTCCCCTCGGTCAGGGCAGGGCGTTGATGAGGTTCGGGATCGTGGTCTTTCTTCCGGTGTAGAAAGGGGTTTCGGTTCTCACGTGTCTTCTTGCTTCCGTGGCTCGGAGGTGTCTCATCAGGTCCAGGATGCGGTGGAGGTCGTCCGATTCCAGGGCGAGGATCCACTCGTAGTCCCCGAGCGCGAAGGCCGCCAGCGTGTTCGCTCGGACATCCGGGTAGCCGCGGGCTTGCATGCCGTGTTCGGCGAGCATCGCCTTGCGGTCGGATTCCTGGAGCAGGTACCAGTCGTACGAACGGACGAACGGGTACACGCAGAGGTATTCGCGTGGCAGTTCCCCGTCAAGAAATGCGGGGATGTGGCTCTGGTTGAACTCCGCGGGGCGGTGCAGGGCGAACTGGCTCCAGACTGGGGTCGACGCCTCGCCCAGCGGCGTGCGGCGGAACCCCTGGTAGGCGGCTTGGAGCTGTTCGGCCCTCGTGGCGTGCCACCAGATCAGGTAATCCGCGTCGGCTCGGAGACCGGCCACGTCGTACACGCCGCGCACCGAAACCCCGCTGACCGCCTGCACTTCCGCCAGGTAGTCATCGGTTTCCCGGATGGACGCCTGCCGATCGCGCGGCAGCCGTCCAGCGCTGCGGAACACCGACCACCCCGTGTACCGGATCGTCGCGTTGAGTTCGCGGATCCGGGCTGCCCGGGAACCAGCGGAACTGGTGGGGGCGTGCCGGTCCGGGGTGCCTGGTTCGTCGTCCATCGAAATTCCTCCGGATGGTGCTGAGCGCCGTTACTTCTCGCCCGATTCGATGCTGTGCGTGATCGTCTTGCCGGTGAGGCTCAGGTGCGATTCCCGACGCATCCGTTCGGCGTACTCCGGGTAGTGCAGCTCGAACGCCGGGCGCTCCGAACGGATCCGGGGCAGCTCGGTGAAGTTGTGCCGCGGCGGCGGGCACGAGGTGGCCCACTCCAGCGAGTTGCCGTAGCCCCACGGGTCGTCGACCTCGACGACCTCGCCGTAGCGGTAGCTGCGGAACACGTTGTAGAGGAACGGCAGCATCGAGGCGCCCAGGATGAACGCGCCGATCGTGGAGATCGTGTTCAGCATGGTGAAGCCGTCGGTCTCCAGGTAGTCGGCGTACCGACGCGGCATGCCCTCGTTGCCCAGCCAGTGCTGGACCAGGAAGGTGCCGTGGAAGCCGATGAAGGTCAGCCAGAAGTGCAGCTTGCCCAGCCGCTCGTCCATCATCCGGCCCGTCATCTTCGGGAACCAGAAGTAGATGCCGGCGAAGGTGGCGAACACGATCGTGCCGTAGAGCACGTAGTGGAAGTGCGCCACCACGAAGTAGGTGTCCGTGACGTGGAAGTTCACCGGCGGAGAGGCGAGCAGGACACCGGTGAGCCCGCCGAAGAGGAAGGTGACCAGGAAGCCGACGGTGAAGATCATCGGTGTCTCGAAGGTCAGCTGCCCCTTCCACATGGTGCCGATCCAGTTGAAGAACTTGATCCCGGTCGGGACCGCGATCAGGAACGTGGTGAACGCGAAGAACGGCAGCAGCACCGCACCGGTCGCGTACATGTGGTGCGCCCACACCACGATCGACAGGGCCCCGATGCCCAGGGTCGCGTAGACCAGTCCGGAGTAGCCGAAGATCGGCTTGCGGCTGAACACCGGGAGGACCTCCGAAGCGATGCCGAAGAACGGCAGCGCGACGATGTAGACCTCCGGGTGGCCGAAGAACCAGAACAGGTGCTGCCAGAGGATGACGCCGCCGTTGGCCGGGTCGAAGACGTGCGCGCCCAGCTGCCGGTCGGCCAGCAGGCCCAGCAGCGCGGAGGTCAGGATCGGGAACGCCATCAGGATCAGCACGCTGGTGACCAGGATGGTCCAGGTGAAGATCGACATCCGGAACATGGTCATGCCGGGCGCCCGCAGGCAGACCACGGTGGTGATCATGTTGACCGCACCGAGGATCGTACCC
>NZ_JBSFBZ010000107.1:0-10564 GCF_053593195.1 Saccharopolyspora sp. NPDC002376 | reverse complement strand
CCCGCAAAACCGGCGACATCGTCCAAGCCGCACTCGTGCTCACCCACCACGAACACGGCTACACATAAACCACTGAGATCACCTCAATGGAAATCAGACGTCCAATTTCCATTGGAATCGCACGAGTTCTCCACGGACACCCAGACCTGTTGATAGGCGTCGGTGTGTCCGGCCCCGACACACCGACCACATGTCGACCGACTCCCCGACGAAACGCCCGTCGTCCGGCAACGTCCGAAGTCCCAGGATGTCCGAAGTTCCGGGCGATGTTCGGGGTTCCGTGTCCGGGGAACCACAGTTTCAATTGAAACTGTAAATCCCAGCCACGGCGGATCACAGTTTCAATTGAAACTGTGGAGCTGCTGGAGCGATCAGCCGTCGGCCAGGACGATGGCGGTGGGGAGGGTGGTCATGGCGAGGATGGCGGCGGTGACCGCTGGGGTCACGTCGTCGCCGAGGTCTTCGCGGTTGGCGAGGGATTTCAGGCGCGTGCGTTGGTCGCGGTCGAAGTCGAGGGCGTAGACCAGGCCGCTGCGGTGGACCAGGGTTCCCAGCAGTGCCAGGCGTCCGTCGATCGGTAGTCCGTCGCGCGCCAGGGCGTGCAGTTCGGTCAGCAGAGCGGTGCGGATGGCTCGGTCCGGGTGGTAGCGGTCGTCGGGGAGGAAGCCGAGGAACTTCCGCCGTTCCAGGCGCAGGACTCCGCGGCCGACCAGGACGGATCGGTGCGTGAGAAATGCGGTGGTGCGCATCGGTAGCCACCAGCTCAGCTCCACCGGGCGGTTGTCGTGCCCGGCCGCCTGCTGGAAATCCGCGAGCAGCTCGTCCATCCACGGCTGACCGCAGGACGCGGCGTCGAGCAGCTGGATCGCGGTGCCGTGCGGGGCCATCCGCCCGCGCAGGACCAGCTCGCTGATTTCGGCCGCTGCGGTGGCGGTGTTCGGGTTCGCGCTGACGTAGTGCGACCCGTTGGGCTTGTGCAGCAGCAGTGCGAACTCGTCCGGCAGCGTCAGCAGGTTCGCGTACTCGCCCACCTGTCCAGTTTGTCGCACTACTGCCGGGTCAGCGCCTTGCCGAGCGTCTCGATGATGCGCGCGAACTCGTCGAGGTCACCGGCCTGGTTGGGCGGCGGGTACCCCGCGCGCCGTGCTTCGGGACCACCCACGGTGCTGGCCCTTCCCCGAGGAGCAGATGTCGATCAATGCAACAAAACGGACAACGAGCCGGAAGGATCTTTCGGGGTGGCTCGCAATATCGGCACTGCGATGGTCCATAAATCGTTAGTCGGACCTCCATTACTTCGATGACCTGCGGATTCGTCCTGATCATCGGCGAACTACGGTGATCCGCAGAGGGCAGGCCGGTCGCGCCGCGGTCAGGTTCGCCTTCTGTGGCAGGGCTCACTGATCGGGCGGATTTCGTGCCAGGATGGCGGGGAGCGATCCAACTGCCCCGGTCGCGCACCCGGGCGACCCACCAGGTCGCCGGTGGTACGGCCAGGGCTGTCGGCCACGACGCCACAAGCGACGTGGTCCGGCGCGACACGAGGAGATCACGCATGTCCCCCGAGCAATGGACGCGACCGGAAACCGAAGGCACCACCGGCCCCCCTGCCGCTACCGCAGCGAAACCCACACGGGAGCAGGTGATCGCCGGTTTGCGCGCCACGAGCGAAGGTGGAGCTGACCTAGTACAGCTCCTCACCCCTGAAGGTCAGCGGGTCGAGCACCCCGACTTCGACCTGGACATCTCCACCGCGCAGCTGCGCGACCTGTACCGGGACATGGTGCTGGTCCGTCGCGCTGACCGGGAGGGAAACGCGCTGCAGCGGCAGGGCCAGCTGGGCATCTGGGTCCCGCTGCTCGGCCAGGAAGCCGCCCAGATCGGGGCGGGCCGGGCGCTGCAGTCGCAGGACATGGCGTTCCCCAGCTACCGCGAGCACGGCGTCGCCTGGTGCCGCGGTATCGACCCGACGGAGCTGCTGGGCATTTTCCGCGGCACCGACCACGGCAGCTGGGATCCCCTCAGCACCGGGTTCCACCTCTACACCATCGTCATCGGCAACCAGTGCCTGAACGCCACCGGCTACGCGATGGGCCAGCGCTTCGAGGGCAAGGTCGGTGACCAGGGCGGCGAGGCCACCATGGTCTTCTTCGGCGACGGCGCCACCAGCCAGGGCGACGTGCACGAGGCCATGGTCTGGTCGGCGGTCTACGACGCCCCGGTGGTGTTCTTCTGCCAGAACAACCAGTGGGCCATCTCCGAGCCGCTCGAGCGCCAGACCCGCGTCCCGCTGTACCAGCGCGCCAGCGGCTACGGCTTCCCCGGCATCCGGGTGGACGGCAACGACGTGCTCGCCAGCCTGGCGGTCAGCCGCTGGGCGATGGACGAGTGCCGCCAGGGCAACGGCCCGGTGCTGATCGAGGCGTTCACCTACCGGATGGACGCGCACACCACCTCCGACGACCCGACCCGCTACCGGCTCGCCGACGAGCAGGAGGCGTGGAAGCTCAAGGACCCGATCGAGCGCCTGCGGGTGCACCTGGTCCGCGACCAGGGCGTCGAGCAGGACTTCTTCGACAGCGTCGACGCCGAGGCCGACGAGCTCGCCGCCCGGCTGCGCGACTTCTGCTTCAACATGCCAGAGCCACCACCGGAGCGGATGTTCTCCGAGGTCTACGCCGAGGAGAGCCCGCAGGTGACCGCGCAGCGGGAGGCTTACCTGCAGTACCTGGCCGGATTCGCCGACGAAGCCATGGCAGGAGGTGTGCGCTGATGGCCGCGCCCGCACTGGAACGCCCGACCGCAACGGCGGGCACCCAGACCGTCACGATCGCCAAAGCCCTGAACATGGGTCTGCGCGCCTCGCTGGAGCGCGACCCGAAAGTCCTGATCATGGGCGAGGATGTCGGCAAGCTCGGTGGTGTCTTCCGGATCACCGACGGCCTGCAGAAGGACTTCGGCGAGCACCGCGTGCTGGACACCCCGCTGGCCGAGTCCGGGATCATCGGCACCGCCGTCGGGCTGGCCATCCGCGGCTTCCGCCCGGTGTGCGAGATCCAGTTCGACGGGTTCATCTTCCCCGGCTTCGACCAGATCGTCTCCCAGCTGTCCAAGCTGCACTTCCGCAGCCAGGGCAGGGTGAAGATGCCGATCGTGGTGCGGGTGCCCTTCGGCGGCGGCATCGGCGCGGTCGAGCACCACTCGGAGTCGCCGGAGTCGCTGTTCGCGCACGTCGCGGGGCTGAAGGTGGTGTCCTGCGCCAACCCGGTGGACGCCTACTGGATGTTGCAGCAGGCCATCGAGTGCGACGACCCGGTGCTGTTCTTCGAGCCGAAGCGCCGCTACTACGAGAAGGCCGAGCTCGACCCGGCGACTTCGCCGGCGCCGCTGTTCACCTCGCGGGTGGTGCGGCCGGGCTCCGCGGTCACCGTGGCCACCTACGGCCCGATGGTGCGCACCTGCCTGGACGCCGCGACCGCGGCCGCCGAGGACGGCACCGAGCTGGAGGTCGTCGACCTGCGCTCGCTGTCCCCGCTGGACCTGGGACCGGTGTTCGAGTCGGTGCGCCGCACCGGCCGGTTGGTGCTGGTCAGCGAGGCGCCCGGGGAGTCGTCGGTCACCTCGGAGGTCACCGCCCGGGTGCAGCAGGAGTGCTTCTACTCGCTGGAGGCGCCGGTGCTGCGCGTGACCGGGTTCGACACCCCGTACCCGCCGAGCAAGCTCGAGGATGGCTACCTGCCCGACCTCGACCGGGTGCTGGACGCAGTCGACCGCTCGTTGGCGTACTGAGACTTTTCAGAGGGACTCACTCTGCGCAGGTGGTCCCGTAGCGGAATGAGAACCCGCCGGTGGTCACTTCGCGGAGGTGGGCTAAGCGGCTTCGCCGCTTCAAGGACCAAGGAGTTGTTCGATGACGATCAAGCAATTTCCGCTGCCTGACGTCGGCGAGGGGCTGACCGAGGCGGAGATCCTGGGCTGGCGCGTCAAGCCCGGTGAGGCGGTCACCGTCAACCAGGTGATCGTGGAGATCGAGACCGCCAAGGCCTCGGTCGAGCTGCCCTGCCCGTGGGCGGGGACGGTGCGCGAGCTGCTCGCCGAGCCGGGCCAGACCGTGGAGGTCGGTTCGCCGATCATCGCGATCGACATGGGCGGATCGGCGACCGCGGAACCTGCTGCGAGCGGCGGCAAGATCGGCGAGGAGTCCAACGGGCGCATCGCCACGCTGGTCGGCTACGGTCCGCGCACGACCAGCGCGAAGCGTCGTCCCCGCAAGGGACAGACGGCGCAGCCCGCGGCGGCCGCCGTCGAGGCGCCGCCGAAGCCCGAGCCGGAGGTCAAACCCGCAGCTCAGGCGGGTGGTTACGTGCCGCTGGCCAAGCCGCCGGTGCGCAAGCTGGCCAAGGACCTCGGCGTGGACCTGACCGGGCTGACCGGATCCGGCTCGGGCGGCGTGATCACCCGCGAGGACGTGCAGTCCGCAGCGGGTGCTCCGCCGGTCACGGCCGCTCCGGTCGCTGAGCCCGGTGCGCGCGAGCGTCGAGTGCCGATCAAGGGCGTTCGCAAGGCGACCGCGCAGGCGATGGTGAACAGCGCGTTCACCGCCCCGCACGTCACCGAGTTCCTGACCATCGACGTCACGCCGATGATGGAACTGCGCGAGCAGCTCAAGACGCACCCGGAGTTCCGCGACGTCAAGGTCACCCCGCTGGCCTTCGCGGCGAAGGCGGTCTGCCTGGCGGCCCGCCGGACCCCGGACGTCAACGCCACCTGGGACGAAGCGGCCGGCGAGATCGTCTACAAGGACTACGTGCACCTGGGCATCGCGGCGGCCACGCCGCGCGGCCTGGTGGTGCCCAAGGTCCGAGACGCCGACCAGAAGTCCCTGAAGGAGCTGGCGCAGGCGCTGGAGCAGCTGACCGCCACCGCGCGGGAGGGCAGGACGACTCCGGCGGACATGGTGGGCGGCACGTTCACGATCACCAACGTGGGCGTCTTCGGCGTCGACACCGGAACCCCGATCCTCAACCCCGGTGAATCGGCGATCCTCGCGCTCGGCGCGGTCCGCGACATGCCGTGGGTGGTCGACGGCCAGGTGGTGCCGCGGAAGGTCTGCCAGCTGGCGCTGAGCTTCGACCACCGCGTGGTCGACGGCCAGCAGGGCTCCCAGTTCCTCGCGGACGTGGGCGCCCTCCTCGCGAACCCGGCCATGGCGATCACCTACTGATTCACCCGTGAGCACTTCGGGTCGCTGTGGCAGCCCAAAGTGCTCACGGGCATCTGCCTGCGGAAACGCCCTATCAGGTGCGCTTGAAGATCTTGGTGCCGCCGGTCGGGGTCCACGTGGTGATGACCAGGTGGGTCTGGTCCTCGGACACGCCCGTTGTGGTGACCTCGGTGATGTCCAGGCGGAACAGGTGGGACCCCGGCGAGGGCGGCTTGACCTCCTCGACCCAGGCGCGCTGCTCGTCGCCGGTGACCTCCTCAGCCCGGCCCGCCAGCTTCACGTCCACTCCGCCCGCCATGTCCTCCGGGGTGCCGGGGTTGGCGTGCAGCGCGAAACGGGCGTCCCGCTGCAGATCGACGGCCTTGCGGGACTGCGGCATCGATCCGAGCACCAGGTCAGGGCCACGCCAGGCGACCTCAGTGCCGCTCACTCGCGGCGAACCATCACGCCGCAGTGTGGCCAGCACGTGGTGCTGAGACGCTTCCAACCGCGCGCGGATCTGCGCGGCCATTTCCGGGACTTCTTCGGTGAACTCCTGCCAAGTCGACATGCGGGCCATGGTGACACCCGTCACTGACAGCGACCGGCGAAGAGCGAAAACGGCCCGCCCACTTCGTTGGACGAGGCGAGCAGGCCGTTCTCGCGGATCTGTGGCCGAGCCGTTCCCGGGGCTCGGCGGGAGGTCAGTCGCCCTTGCGGCGGCGACCACCGCGGCGGGAGCCGGACTTGGACTTGGAGCCCGAGGCAGCTGAGGCAGCAGCGACCGGCTCGGCGGCCGCTTCGGAGCTGGTCTCTTCCTGAGCCTGAGCGTCGTACTCGCGGAGGAAGTCGAACGCGTGCTGGTCGAAGTCGTGGATGTCGATCTCCGGCAGTGCGCCGAGTTCTTTGTTCAGTTCCCGGAAGATGGGTGTCTCCAGGTCAGGGGTGGTCTTCTTCACCGCTTCGCCCTCCCGTTCACTCTCGAAGCTCTGGCCGGGCGGCCAGCAGCGCTGCTGCTCGCCGCGCCCGTTGCGAGCCCTCCCCGCTGAGCTCGTACGGCAGCACAGCCTGAGCATCGCTTTCAGTCCCGCGCTGCGTCGTTGTGACGCACACCGGCCCAGCTGGTGATGCGGTCCGCGTCCACATTCATCCATTCGGACGAACGCCCATGGTGCACTTACCCGGATCCGACCGATGCAAGGGCCCACGAAATGGTGCCTCCCAACACTTCAACCTGCGAACGGTTTGTGCAATTCCGCACCGTGGCGAGCGCCACTCCATCGGGTGGGGACGGGCTCGAAGATCGCCCGATAGTCCGATTTGGTGGGCTCTTCCGCTTCGGAGACTACTGCCGGCGACCTGCGTTTTCCGCTGCAGAGTGATTGGCGGCCGACAACCGCGCACCATCGGTTGGTCTTCCTGCCCAATTCGACACGGTCCGGCGCGTCCGACGCGGAAGTTGGGCGCCCAAGCGGTGCGTAACCCACTCAATCGGACTAATCACCCAGTAGTGGTAGGGCTCGGGCGTTGACCATCGATGCACTGGGGCGACGGCGCTCCGGGTTCCCCCGAAGAGAGACGGTGATCATGGGTGTCTGCGGCCCCAGCCTCGAGCGGCCCCGACCAGCCAGGCCGGGGCCGCGAGTACGAGGGATCAGGCGATGTGCCGCCCGGAGATCGCCCTGGCCACCACCAGCTGCTGGATCTGCTCGGTGCCTTCGAAGATGTCGTAGATCTTGGCGTCGCGGTGCATCCGCTCCACCGGGAACTCCCGGGTGTAGCCGTTGCCGCCGAGGATCTGGATCGCCCGCTCCGTCGCCCAGGTGGCCACCCGGCCCGCCTTGAGCTTGGACATCGAGCCCTCACCTGCGGTGAAGCCGCCGTTGCGGCCCAGCCAGGCCGCGCGCCACACCAGGAGGCGGGCCGCGTCGATCTCCATCCGCATGTCCGCCAGGGTGAAGGCGATCGACTGGTTCTCGATGATCGGCCGGCCGAAGGTCTTGCGCTCCTGCGCGTACTCCAGCGCCGTCTCGTAAGCCGCGCGCGCGATGCCGATGGCCTGCGCTCCGACTGCGGGGCGAGAGAGCTCGAAGGTCTTCATCGCCGCCTGCGAGCTGGCCTTGGTGCCCTCGCGGGACCGGGCCAGGCGCTCGTCCAGCTTCTCCTTGCCGCCCAGCAGGCAGCTGCCCGGGACGCGCACGTCGTCCAGGAACACGTCGGCGGTGTGCGAAGCGCGCAGACCGTGCTTCTTGATCTTGCTGGGGGATTCCATGCCCTTGGTGCCCGGCGGGACCACGAAGGCCGCCTGGCCGCGCGAACCCAGCTCCGGGTCCACGACCGCCTGCACCACGTGGACGTTGGCGATGCCGCCGTTGGTCGCCCACGCCTTCTGGCCGTTGAGCACCCACTCGTCGGTGGCCTCGTCGTAGACCGCGCGGGTGCGCATCGCCGAGACGTCGGAACCGGCCTCGGGCTCCGACGAGCAGAACGCTGCCACCTTCGGGTCGTCGACGTCGCCGTAGCACTGCGGGACCCATTCGGCCAGCTGGTCGGGGGTGCCCGCGGCGAAGATCCCGGCCACCGCGAGGGTGGTGCCGAAGATCGCCATGCCGATGCCGCCGTCGCCCCAGAACAGCTCTTCGTTGGCGATCGGCAGCGACAGACCGGTGTCATCGGCCCAGAACGTGGCCAGCGTTTCGAAGCCGTAGAGGCCGATCTTGGCCGCTTCCTGGATGATCGGCCACGGGGTTTCCTCGCGCTCGTCCCACTCGCGCGCGGCTGGGCGGATGGTCTTCTCGGCGAAGCCGTGCACCCAGTCCCGCAGCTCCTGCTGCTCCTCGCTCAGCTCCAGGGAAAAAGTCATCGTCTTCCGTTTCTCTGCGAGGTCGTCTCGGTGTCGGAGTTGGTCTGTTCTTCGTCTCTGAAGCGGCATAGCCGCTCAGCCCAGCCTTGACGCTTGCGCCGCTACCGGCACCGCTGCGCAAAATGAGCTTGGAAACTGCTTCTGTCAGGCCTTGGGGATCTGGAAGAGCTTGGTCAAACCGGCGGCGAAACCGAGGTCGCCAGCCACCTTGAGCTTGCCCTTCATGAACAGCATCGGAGCGGACGCGTTGCTGGAGGCCAGCTTGAGGAACTCGGCCGGTGCGACGGTGATGGTCACTCGCGGCTCGAGCTGCGGGTCTTTGCTGACCTCGCACTTGCCGTCGGCCAGCACGCACTCGTAGCGCAGCAGGTCCTCGTCGGTGCCGATCCGCCAGCGCACCACGGCTTCGGCCTTGCCGGCCTTGTAGTGCTCGCCCATCCGCCGGAAGACCTCGTCGAGGATGCCTTCGCGCAGTTCCGGGCGGGCCATCACGGCGTCGAGCTGCTCGTCCGAGGCGCGCGAGATCAGCCGCGCGAACTGCTCCGGGCGCAGCGCGCTGAGGTCCACCTCGTCGTTGCCGGCGATCTCGGAGGCGGCTTCCAGCAGAGCGACGAACTCGTCCTTGCTGATCTTCTTCGGGTCGACCTCGCCGAGTGCGACGACCGGATCGGTCTCTGGCATCGTTGCCACCTCCAACGCGCTTACCTACTCGCGAGTAAGACTACGTTCGAGTAGATTCGAAGGCAAGCGACCTGCGACGACCAGTTTTGATCTAGCCTGACCGGGAGCAGGGACCAGCTGAGAGGTGACATGGTTCAGGACAACGGCCGCCCCCGATCGCGACGCCTGCCCAGGGCGGTCCGCGAGCGGCAGATCCTGGACGCCGCGGTGGAGGTGTTCGCCGCGCACGGCTTCCACGCCGCGTCGATGGATGAGATCTCCGAGGTCGCGGGCATCTCCAAGCCGATGCTCTACGCCTACCTCGGCACCAAGGACGAACTGTTCGTCGCCTGCATCCGGCGCGAGGCCGAGCGGCTGATCGAGGCCATCGGCACCGCGGTGGAAGCCGGGCTGAACCCGGCCGAGCAGCTGTGGCGCGGCCTGCTGGTGTTCTTCGAGTACGTGCAGGCCAACCAGGCGGGCTGGGCGGTGCTGTACCGGCGGGCCAACGCCCAGGGTGAACCGTTCGTCGCTGAGCTCTCGGAGTGGCGAGAGCGGGCGACGAGTCTGATCGCGGCGCTGCTGGCGCGCGCGACTGAGGGCTCGGCGCAGCCGATGCAGGCGGAGCAGACCGAGCCGTTCGCGGCGGCGCTCGTCGGAGCCGGCGAGGCGCTGGTGGAGTGGTGGTTCGGCAACCCGGAGCACACCGCCGAAGGCATGGCGATGCGCCTGATGAACATGGTCTGGATGGGCTTCGGCGACCTCGTCGAAGGCCGCTCCTGGACCCCGAAGTCCTGACCCGATCCGGTCGTGAGCGCGCAGCAGTGCTCGAACCCTGCTGCGCGCTCACGAGGTCTGGTCAGCGGACCGAGCCGAGGAGGTGGGGTTTGCCTGAGCAGGAGCGGAGGGCGAAGGCCCAGTCGGACTGCTCGCGGTGGGCTGCGAAGTCCACTGTGGAGGGGAGCAGTAGCGGCTTGCGGAACTCGACGTCCACTGCGCACTGATCGGGGAGGCGCTCCGCGAAGGCCGCGAGGCAGCGGGCTTGGGACCACATGCCGTGGGCGATCGCCCGGGGGAAGCCGAAGGCCTTGGCCGCCAAGGAGTTCAGGTGGATCGGGTTGTGGTCGCCCGACACCGCCGCGTACCGGCGTCCGGTGTCGCCGGGCACCCGCCACGTCGCCGTCGGCTCCCCCGCCAGGTCGGCAGTGCGCTGTCCGGTCGAGTCCTCGGACTTCCCGCCGCCCCGGCGCAGGTAGGTGCTGGTCTCCCGCCACACCACCTCGCCGGAGACCTCGGTCTCGGTGATCACGTCGAACTGCTGGCCCTTCGGGTGCGGGCGCAGGTCGGCCAGGCGCACCCGCTGGGTCAGCTCGTCGGTCACCAGCAGCGGACGCTCCTGCTGGATGCTGTTGGCCACGTGCACCAATCCGACCAGCGGGAACGGGAATCCGGGATCGGTCATCAGCCGCACCGACAGGCCGAAGGACAGCACGTGCGGGTAGGTGATCGGCAGCTCGTCGCGCAGCCCGAACCCGCACACCCGGTCGTACTCGGCGAGGTGGTCGCGGTCGATCGCGATGTCCCGCCGCACGTACTCGGTGTCCGGCAGCTGGTCGCCGCGGCGCACCGGGCCGGTCGCGACGGCCTTCGCGTACAGCGCGGAGAGGGAAGGTGCAGTGCTCACTTCAGGCATCGGCTGTTCCGTTCCGTCGAGGGGGTCGTGAGTGCGTAGACCGGCTCCAACCGGCTTTCGCACTCACTTATGCCTGGACCTGGTCACCGAGCTCTCCGACGAGCAGCGGTTCTCCAAGGCCATCGGGCCGGCGCTGGAGAACGTC
>NZ_JBSFBZ010000106.1:0-10815 GCF_053593195.1 Saccharopolyspora sp. NPDC002376 | reverse complement strand
AGCGGCTCGGTCATCGCCCAGCACTACCGCCGACACCGACACCAGGAATTCCTGCGGTTCCTCAAGCTTATCGACGACGCGGTCCCGAAAGACCTTGACCTGCACCTGGTTTTGGACAACTACGCCACCCACAAAACGCCCAAGGTCAAAGAGTGGCTGCTGCGGCATCCACGGTTCCACCTGCACTTCACCCCGATCAGTACGAGGACGATGATCGCTTCGAGGTCTATCGCGCGATCCTGCAGGAGCGCGTCGGCTGGCCCGAGGAGATCCTGCTGCCGATCGGCGAGCAACTCCTACATCGTGTAGGCGGCGTACGGCCGGGTCGTGAAGTGCGACTGCGGCCAGGAGTTCGGCGACTACCGGGAGAACTGGAAGCTCAGCGCCCTTATCCGGGTTCGCTGCGACCGGGAGAGCTTCCAGGAGATCTACCCGGGCAGCTTCGCCTGCGACCCGGAGTGGATGGAGATCCGCGAGTTCGTTTGTCACCTCCCACGATGGAGTTCATGCCGAGCGCACGGGTTCCGGCGACAGCTGCTACGAGATCGCTAAAGACGCCGACTCCGTAGCTCAACCGACACCAAACGGACTCATCCAGCCGGACGGTGTGCTTGCCGGGAATGTCATTCATCGAGGTCAGGACGCGTGTTGGTGCTCGTTGAGGATGCCGCCCAGGCGTTCCCGTCTTCCTATGCTGAGTCCAGCGATCTGGGTTGAATCGGCGATCGACTCCGGTAAGAGGTGAAGCGGCCGGGCGTTTGCGATGCCTTGGTGGGGTCGATGCGAGTTGTAGAACTCTTCGAACTCTCGTAGGGCGTGGAGCAGGTGCTGCTGGTTCCAGATTAAGGTGCGGTCGAGGAGCTCGCGTCGGCAGGTCTGCACCCATCTCTCCGTGATCGAGTTCATTCTCGGTATCTGGATGCCGCTGAGCACGACTTCGATCCCCGCGTCGTTGAGGATGGCGTCAAACAGCTCGGGAAACTTGCTGTCCCGGTCCCGGATCAGGAATCGCGCTTTGCAGCCTGCGTCCTCGAGGTCCATGACAAGGTTCTTCGCGGCCTGGGCCACCCACGAGGTGGTCGGGTGCGCGGTGGCGCCCAGAACACGGATCCGGCGAGTGCCGTGCTCGATCATCGCAAGGACGTACATTTTCGTTCCGGTCAGGGTGACTGTCTCGAAGAAGTCGCACGCGAGCAGGGCATCGGTCTGGGAGCGCAGGAAGCTCGCCCAGGTACTCGAGCTCCGTTGGGGTGACGGGTTGATCCCGACGTCTTTGAGGATTTCCCATACGGTGGAGGCGGCCACCTTGATCCCGAGGACGAGCAGTTCGCCGTGAACTCGGCGATAGCCCCAGTTGGGATTTTCCCGTGCCAGGCGCAACACCGGACGCGTATCGAGTGTACGGTTCGCGGCCGGCCTGGGTGCTTGGGCTTGGACTTGGCGGCGTGGCGGCGTGTGACCAGGTCGTGGTGCCAGCGCAGGGCCGTGTCCGGGCTCATCGGCAGCAAGCGCAGCATGGCGAACGCGTTCGTCACCCCCGAGGTAGGCCAGTCGCAGCAGCACGGTCGATCATCATGCCGCGCCCACCGTCAGCCGCGCGAGAGCGCCGACTCGAGCGACTACGGCCGGGCCCTAGAATATCCACTCCCACCTGCACGGATCAGGTATTCGGCAAGGGCAGGCGCAATGGATCTGGTTCAGGAAGCTCAGCGGTCGCTGTACGCCACTGTTAGGGCGACGGCGTGGGTGGTGGAGAAGTTACGTGACGTCCCCAGCCAGGCGGAGCATGTGTGGCAGGAGCGTGAGCAGGTGATGCACCGGCTGGGGAGTGGGCTGGACCATGGACCGCCCTGTGGAACGCGGTGTTCGCTACTGGCACACCAGCAGCGGCAGAGGGGCTTGACCTGACCACCCACCCGCGAGGGCCCGACCGGAGACCGACACTTGGAGAAGCTGGGCAGACCAGCAGATCACACCTGCCCAGCCGCCTCATCGAGATCAACAATCAAGGACCGGAGATCATCACGCAGCCTGTCCACGGATCCAGGTTTAGTGTTCGCAGCAGGCGCGGTGGGCCCATTCTGGTTCGTGCCACCAGAATCGTGGGTTGCGTTCAGGGGCGGCGTGCCGGATTCCGTTCAGCGGTGCGGGGGCACTGGCGGCCTGGAGGTCCTGGAATGGGCGGAGGAGGTCTTCGGTGGTGTGCACGTTCCCGGCCTGGATGGTGGTGTGGACTGCGGCGGCGGCGGCGATGTCGGTGAGGGGGTCGCCGTCGAGGAGGGCGAGGTCGGCGTGGGCGCCGGGGCGGATTTCGCCGAGTTCGCCTTCGAGGCCGAGCCAGCGGGCGGGGTTGCGGGTGGCGATGGTGAGGGCTTCGTGGGGTGTGAAGCCGTGGCGGACCATGGCGCGCAGGTTCATGTGCAGGGAGATGGCGACGTTGTCTAGGGGTGCGTCGGTTCCGGCGATGACGAAGCCGCCGCCGCGGTGGATACGCAGGAGCATGTCCACCTGATTCGCGAGTTGGGCGCGTTGGGTTTCCCCGGTGGGTCCGGATGCTTGTTCGGCTTCGTTGAGCAGGAGTTGGTATTCCCAGGGCGGGAACAGGACTTTGGTGCGGGTGTCTTCGATCAGGGTGTGGTCGAGGGCGTAGAGCGCGGATGAGGTGAACAGGGTCGGGGTGATGGACATGGTGCTGGTGGTGAAGAGCTGGATGACGTCGTCGTAGGCCTTGCCGAGTTGGTTGCAGGTGTGGGAGTAGCCGAGCCGGTTGGTGGCGCCGGTGTGTTCCATGCCGTCCATACCCAGATTCGCGGCTGGGTAGAGGTAGTGTGAGCTCAGTGGTCTGCCCTGGCGGTGCGCCGTTGTGATGGCTTGTTGCTGGAGCCAGATAGGCAGCCGCACGTAGGTTTTGATGAGGTCGTAGTCCAGTGTGGACGCACGCTGCATTTCCAGCTGTAGCTGGTCGGCGCTGAGGGTGGGGCGCATGAAGTTGTAGTAGATGCGGGAGCCGTCGATGGCTTCGCCGGTGGCGAAGTAGCGTGGCCCGATGCGGTCGCCGGAGGCGAGGGCTTCTCGGGTTTCTTGCATTTGGTAGACGGGGTCGCCGGGGGAGCGGGTGGTGGTGATGCCGTAGGACAGCCATAACCGGCCCTGCCGGTCGCCCCATTGCCTGCCGCGCAGGTGCCAGTGGTTGTGCGCGTCGATCAGCCCGGGTATCGCGGTCAGCTCGTGGGCGTCGACGGTCGCGGGACTGCTCTGGTGGGGCAGGATGGCGGCGATTCGGCCCCCGTTGAGGACGATGTCCACGTCCCGACGCAGCGAGGTCGAGCGGCCATCCCACATTGCGCCGACCCGCACTATCTGGTGCTCCTTGGTGCGTGCCGGCTGCCATCGCAATTCCAGGGGGATGTCGCTGACCGTGCGGGTGTCGATGTGGACCGACCGCAGCCTGCCACCGTTGAGGAACAGTAAGTGTTGACCGTCCATCCAGGATAGTGAGTCGGTGAGTTCGGTGGTGACCCGCCGCGGATCGCCGGTGAACCGGCCCGCGGCGTCAACGGGAACTACCCAGGCGTTGGATTCCATCACGAACGCGAGATACCGGCCGTCCGGGGACCACACGGGCCCGTCGTCACCTCGGGTGGACAGCGAGTGGAACGGTGCGGGTTCGGTGTAGTGCAGTGCGCCAGTGTCGAGTTCTACGCGCAGGATCTGGCTGGTGCCTTCGCGGAACCGGCCGCTGTAGGGGTTGACCGCGGCCAGCACCAGCACCCGGCCGTCCGGCGACCAGTCGGCTCGTCCGGGCTGGAACATCGGCGGGGTGACCTGCCGGGTGGCGCCGCTGTCCAGCTCGGCCACCCAGGTCGCACCGTCCTGGTCCTGGTAGGCGATTCGGTTGCCGTCCGGTGCGAAACGCGGCGTCAGCTGGGCGCCGTTGATCGCGCTGAAGCGCTGCTCGGTACCGGTTTCGAGATCGTGCAGCCACAGATCCGCTGTGCCGGCCCGGTCCGAGACATACACCAGCCGACGCCCGTCCGGGGAGAAGTCCGGGTCGGAGTTGAAATACCCGTCCGCCACCAGCTTGCGGGGCGTGCCGCCGACGGGCATCAGCCACAGCGCGTTGAGCGCGCGGAACGCGATCTGCCGACCGTCTGGTGAACACACCGGGCTGGCGATCCCAGCCACCGTCCCGCCGCGAAGGCCGGGCCGCCGGGGCGGGTAGCTACGCCGGGTCTGCACCGCAACGGTCGCGGTGAACCCGATCTCCGCATGGCCGCCGCCGAGGCGATGCCGGCGCAGTTTCCCGTCGGCGGTGTAGAGTAACTCGTTGGCGGACAGCCAGCGCGGGGCGAACGCGAACACGTCCTCGCCCTCGGTCACCGGGTGCTCGTCGACCAGCAGATCCGACCTCGTCCCGCTGATTCGCACGTACGCCAGAAAAGCGCCGTCCGGTGACAGGCTCGGCCCGTATAACGAGGCGCCTTTACCGGCCTCGACCAGTGTGTGGACCTGGCCGGAGGCCAGCTCCACACGCTCGATGGCGGCTGTCGCCGCGGTATAGACAAGTGCCGCGCCATCCGGGGACCAACTGGGCATCGACGTATCCGGCCGCCCCGTGGTCACCTGCGTGATCCGACCACTGGCCCACTCCAGAACGAACACCTGATAGCCACCACCGGCACGGTCAGAAGTGAACGCGAGATACCGGCCGTCCGGGGAAAACTTCGGTTCGCGATGATCACTGCTCCCGGTGGTGAGCTGCCGCAGCCCACTGCCGTCCGCGCCTACAAGCCACAGGTGGAAGTTGCCATCCCGGTAAGACTGGAACGCCAGCATCCGCCCGTCCGGAGCCCAGTCCGGCTGCGTGGCATCCTGCAACTCACCGGTCAACCGCCGCGCACCACCACCTGCGGCATCGACCACCCAGATCGAGTTGACCAGATCAAACGCCACCTGCGAACCACCCGGCGCCGCCGAAACGGAAATGTTCGTGCCCTCCGTCAGCACAACATCGGCCACAGGCGAACCCGAAACCGACTGTGCAAACGCCACTCCGCGCGAGGTCAGCGCGAGCGCGGCGGCAGCCCCCGTCCCCGCCTGCAACACGGCCCGCCGGCTCACCGACGATGCCCCCTCCATACCTGATCCACCGGTGCTGCTGGCCATCACGCCTCCCACTGATCAATGCCAGGCCGGGCGCCGTAGCGGTCTCGTGATCGTGAAACACCGTCACCACAAAGACAATCAACCGACCAGACGCATCAGAAAACGCCGATTCGCCTAACACGCAGTGATTTTCGTAGTTTAAAATTCGATTTGCCCTGCAGGGCAGTCGCATCTGACGTCGACAACAGTCTGCTGGTATGAGCTTGGCTGAACAGGGCGGTAATCGGAGGCCCCACGCAGCCACGCCGACGGCGTTCGTATCTCCGTCTGGAAACCAACAATCCACGAGTTATGGCGGAACCGTTGGCTTCTCGTCATCGGGCGCGCTCGTCTCCCCATGCGGCAATCGCGTCACCGACTTCCGGTACCTCGTCCGGGACCGCGCCGGCCAGTTCACTGCGTCGTTCGATGCCGTCCTCGCCGATATCGGCATACAGGTAGTGAGGACTCCTCCACGTTGCCTGCAGGCGAACTGCTTCGCCGAACGGTTCGTGCGCACTGTCCGAGCCGAACTCGCCGACCTGTGCCGTTCAGAAACCCATCGTGACCGGTCAGGCCGCATATCTGTACTCGTTGATCAGGCCGCCAAGGACGCGAGTCTGGAGCGGCTGTCTCGGAACGCTCGTGTCGGCTAGCGGTACGGCCTGGCTGTCGGCAAGTGGAGGACGCTGTTTGCGGGCTTGATGGGGGCGATGGCCGTTGTAGTGCCGGGCGTAAACGTCGAGGATGCGCCGCGCGTGGTTCTCGTTCCAGATCAGGACATGATCGAGGACCTCGCGCCGCAGCGTCCCGATGGCCCTCTCGCAGTGCGCATTCATCCACGGAGACCGCGGGGCCGTCTGAGGAATCTCGATGCCCTCGGACTCGAAGACCGCGTCGAACGAGTCGGTGTACTTGCTGTCCCGGTCACGGACCAAGAAGCGCAGCGACTCGAAGTGCACGCCCAACTCCGCGGCCACGTTGCGGGCTTGTTGCACGGTCTACTGCGCGGTCGGATGCGCAGTAATTCCGGCGACGTGCAGGCGGCGTGTGGTGTGCTCGAGGAACACCAGCGCGTAGACCCGGCGCAGGTCCACGAGGTCGATGTGCAGAAAGTCGCAGGCGATGATGCCGTTGGCCTGTGTTGTCAGGAATTCCCGCCACGTCGGACCGCCTCGGCGGGGAGCCGGGCTGACGCCGGCCGCTGTCAAGATCTCCCAAACCGTGGAAGCGCCGATCCGATGCCCCAACCGCGCGAGCTCACCTTGGAGCCTGCGGCAGCCCCAGCGCGGATTCTCTCGGGCCAGCCGCACTACGAGCTTCTTCATCGCTTTTGTTGTCGGGGGTCGGCCCGGTCTGCTCCGGCGCTTGCTGTAGTCCCACCGGCGGGCGACAAGCTTGCGGTGCCAGGTGAGCAAGGTTCCCGGCGTCACCGGGAACACCTGCGGCCAGTGCCGCCGGGGTATCAGCGAGGACAGCGCCGCGAGCCACAGCCGGTCTGCCGGTTCGTACCGGACCGGTACCGCGAGTTGCCTGCGCAGCACCGCGTTTTCGTGCCGGAGCACCAGCAGCTCGGCCTCCTTCGAGGCCTCTCGACGCAGCAGCACCGCCGGGACAGAGAGCAGCTTCCGTGTCACCCGATACACTAGCGAAGCGATCATCGGGGCATCGTTTCAGCGCACCTGCGGGCCCCACCAGCCCCTACAAGTGCGGCAACGCATTTCTGAACGGCACAAGGTCGTGCGCACCTCCCTGTTGGCCGCCGTCGTCCCAGGGCACCGCCCAGATCATCGTGGACAGCACCGGACGGGCCCGCGGCAACCATCCACCTGTCGATCGCGCCCTACGGGCTCTTCGCCTGCCACAGCGGGCCGCTGCAGTGGTTCCCGGCTGACGACGGACCCGAGCGGAGGCGTCGACACTGGCCCGCGCTGAGGCTGGACGAGCACGGGGCCCTTCGTGTGGAATTCGATCCGACGCGTCGCTGTGCCCCGAACGTGTTCGGCACGGCTAGCCGCGCGGGCGGACGTTGACCTGCTCGGTCTGGCTGAACCCGGCGACTCGGGACGCCTGCTAGCACCTGTTCCGAGCGTGGTCCAGCCGACATATTCGCAGCTCACAAAGCAAGTCGGTGTGTCCTGCTGAGACGTCCCATGTGGATGCCCGGTGGGACGGCAAAAGCCCCGACCGCCCGCCAAGCCGACGCGGAAGGCTTCACTGAGCTGGCCTGAGGGGGAAGGCATCACCCGTCCGCTACCCATTAGTGTGGCTGGTGTGATTCGTCTGTTAATCGTCGCCGGTCTGGCCGTGGCAGCGCTCGCCTCGATCGTGTTGCCTGTCCTGGTCTCGGTGTGGTGGTTGTTCCTGACGGTGCCGTTGCTGGCGCTGGCGGCGGTGGCCGTGCGCGACGTCTCCCAAACACGGCATGCGCTGCTGCGCAACTACCCGGTGATCGGGCATGCGCGCTACCTGCTGGAAAATGTGCGTCCCGAGATCCAGCAGTACTTCATTGAGCGCAACACCGACGGAACGCCCTTTGACCGGAACGTGCGCGATCTGGTGTACCAGCGGGCGAAGGGCACCAAGGACGTCGAGCCCTTCGGTACCGAGCGCAACGTGTACGCCGCCGGGTACGACTCGTTCACGCACTCGATGGTGCCGGTGGACCATGCGGAGACCGAGCCCAGGGTGCGCATCGGCGGCCCGGACTGCATCCAGCCGTATGAGATGAGCCTGCTCAACGTTTCCGCGATGAGTTTCGGGTCGCTGTCGGCGCAGGCCGTCCTCGCCCTCAACGGTGGTGCGGCCAAGGGCGGGTTCGCCCACATCACCGGGGAGGGGGCGGTGTCGGACTACCACCTGCGTCCAGGCGGTGACCTGGTGTGGCAGCTCGGCACGGGCTACTTCGGCTGCCGCACTCACGATGGCCGGTTCGACCCGGACAAGTTCGCCTCCAAGGCCGCGCATCCGGCGGTGAAGTGCATCGAGCTGAAGCTCTCGCAGGGCGCCAAACCCGGGCACGGTGGGGTGTTGCCGGGGAGCAAGGTCACCGCGGAGGTCGCGCGGGTGCGTGATGTCCCCGAGGGCAAGACGGTCTTCTCGCCGGGATATCATCAGGAGTTCTCGACGCCGCGCGAGCTGATCCAGTTCATCGCGCGGTTGCGGGACCTCTCCGGAGGGAAGCCGGTCGGCTTCAAGCTGTGCGTCGGTTCGCGCCGCGAGGTCCTTGCGGTGTGCAAAGCGATGGTCGAGGAGCGCACGACACCGGACTTCGTCGTCGTGGACGGATCTGAGGGCGGTACCGGAGCTGCCCCGGTGGAGTTCGCCGACTTCGTCGGCACCACGCTCACCGACGGTTTGATGATCATGCACAACGCGCTGACCGGAGTGGGCTTGCGGGACCGCGTGAAGATCGGTGTCAGCGGGAAGGTGGCGACCGGTGCGGACATCGTCAAGCGGCTCATCCAGGGTGCCGACTACACCAACGCGGCACGCGCGATGATGTTCGCTGTCGGCTGCATTCAGGCCCAGGCGTGTCACACCAACACGTGCCCCGTGGGCGTTGCCACCCAGGATCCGGGGCGCGCGAGAGCCCTCGACGTCGCGGACAAGACCGAACGCGTCTACCGCTTCCACAAGTCCACAGTCGCCTCGGCGCTGGAACTGATGGCCTCCATGGGGGCACGCGGCCCGGCGGACCTGCGCACTGACATGCTGCGTCGCCGGGTGGACGCCAACACCGTGCGCCCCTACTCGGAGCTCTACGAGTGGCTGGCTCCCGGCGAGCTCCTCGAACACGCACCGCCGAGCTGGCAGGAGGATTGGAGCAAGGCTGACGCGGACTCGTTCACCGGCTGACGACGCGCCAGAGGTATGGGCGGCACCGGCGTGGCTGGCGGGGAGGCCGCGTCGAGGTGCCCCGGACAGGGACAGGGTGACGGTTTCGAAGAAGTCGCAAGCCAGCACGGCGTCGGCCTGGGAGTATAGGAAGTTGGCCCATGCGCTGGAGTTTCGTTCGGACGCCGGGTTTATCCCTGCTTCCTGCAGGATTTCCCAGACGGTCGAAGGAGCCACTTTCACGCCCAGGACGAGTAATTCGCCGTGGAGTCGGCGGTATCCCCATCTGGGGTTCTCTTTGGCCAGGCGCAGCACCAAGACTCGTACGAAGCGTAGTGGCCGGCCAGGACGCTTCGGTTTGGAATCAGTCGCATGGCGGCGTGCGACCAAGTCGCAGTGCCAGCGCAGCGCCGTGTCCGGGCGCACCAGCAACCGCAACCTGTGCAGCGGATTCCGCGGCAGCCGGTGCAATAACGCCGCGAGAAACGCCCGATCAGCCGGGCCGAACTGCACCCTGTTCTTACCGAGTTGCCGCTCCAGCACCGTGATCTGATGGCGCAAGGCGAGGATCTCGACGTCCTTGTCTCGGTCGCTCATTGGCAGCAGGCGCAGCATGGCGAACGCATTCGCCACACCCAGGTAGGCCAGTCGCAACAGCACAGTCGATCATCATGCTGTGGCGTTCGACAGAGCGAGAGCGCTCACTTGACCGATTGCGTTCGATCCACCCCTACGCCATGCTCCGCCCCGTCTCACCTGCGCGGACGAGGTTATCGGTAAGGGCACCGGCGGCATGCGCCGCCGGCTGGACCTGGCCAGCTGCCTGGTGGGCGACCCGTCCGTGCCGTTCCTGGACGAGCCCACCACCGGCCTCGACCCGGCGAGCCGGATGACGCTGTGGACGATGGTGCGGGAACTGGTGTCCGACGGGGTGACGATGCTGCTGACCACCCAGTACCTGGAGGAGGCCGACTAACTCGCCGACCAGATCGCGATGATCTCGGCCGGGGAGATCATCGCCGACGGCACTCCGGACGAGCTCAAGCGCAAGGTGGGTGGCGAGTGGCTGGAGGTGGCGGTCACCGTGCCGGACACGACGGAATCGGCGGTCGCCGCGCTGCGGCCGGTGACGGCCGAGGGGCCGTCGGTCGACGTCCAACCACTCACGATCACATACCGACCGTGATCACAAACGCCCCGTCAAGACCGGCGGCCAGACCCGGAAGTTGATCAGGCAACCAGCGACAGAACCGTTGACATGGCACGGCCGGAAAGAGTCGTGGGTGGCCACCGTGACCGGCTCACCGGCCGGCCGCCACTGGCGACCGGGATTCTTGTACTCCCCGATGAGCTCCTTTTGCTTCGTGTCCACACTGACTACTATCGGATCCCCCGCCGCTTGATGCTCCTTGACCTGCTCCTTGAGGTAGCGAAACTGCGCGTCACTATCCGGATTCTGCTTGCCCTCCAGGGGTTTGACGTTGCTCTGCAGGCTGAAACCTTCCTCCCGCAACACATCCGCGACCGTATCCGCGGAGATCGGATGCCCCTGGGCGGTGAGTTCCGCGGCGAGCGTGCGGGTCGACTTGGTCGTCCACCGCAACGGCAACATCGGATCACCCCGCACATCCGGTTCCACCAGAGCCAGCAACGCCGCAGTCCAGGATCGGTATCCACCAACCGTTTCCGGCTCCACCAGGCCGGCGTACACGCCCCAACGGCGCCTCACCCGAGTCCAGCTGGCCCGCCCCGGAGTTTCCGGACAGTGGCCCCACTAGAATGGGGTTGTCTGGAACGGAGTAAGTGAGTGTCGCAACGGCGTCGGAAGTTTTC
>NZ_JBSFBZ010000105.1:0-11999 GCF_053593195.1 Saccharopolyspora sp. NPDC002376 | reverse complement strand
TCGCTCAAGCGCTACGTCACCCGCGAGCTCTTCCGTGCACTGAACGCCCCCAACGGACTTGACAACACATAGAAGCGTCCTTGACACACCTCAAAAGGCGAAACCGTCCGCTGGCAACCCGTCTCCCCCACCCTCATGACTGAACCGGCCCGGGTGTGATGGAGGCTCCGTTCTATGAGGAGGATGGAGTCATGGCACGACCCTCGAAGCACCCGGTTGAGGTGCGGCAGCGTGCGGTGCGGCTGGTGAGCGAGCACCGTGGTGAGTACGGCTCGGAGTGGGCGGCGATCTGCTCGATCGCGGCGAAGTTCGGGGTGACACCGGAGACGCTGCGAAGGTGGGTGCGTCAGGCCGAGATCGACTCCGGCGACCGGCCCGGGACCACGAGTGAGGAGTCGGCGGAGCTTAAGCGGCTCAAGCGGGAGAACGCTGAGCTCAAGCGGGCGAATGAGATCTTGAAGTCTGCGGCGGCTTTTTTCGCGGCGGAGTTCGACCGCCCACACAGCAAGTGATCGATTACATCGACACCCATCGTGGGGAGTTCGGGGTCGAGCCGATCTGCCGCGTGCTGCGGGATGCAGGCGTAGCGATCGCCCCGAGTACCTACTACGCCGTCAAGACCCGGACGCCATCTCCGCGGGCGCAGCGGGATACCGAACTCAAAGCCGAGATCGCCCAGGTATGGAAGGACAACTACGAGGTGTACGGGGCGCGGAAGATCTGGAATGCATTGCGCCGCAAAGGAATCAATGTGGCCAGGTGTACGGTGGAGCGGGTTGATGCGCGAGCTGGGCATCACCGGTGCGGTACGTGGCAAGACCAAGCGGACCACCATTCCCGCCGCTGATGGGGTGCGAGCCGGTGACCTGGTCAACCGGGACTTCGCCGCCGAGGCGCCGAACGCGCTGTGGGTGGCCGATTTCACCTATGTCCCGACCTGGGTGGACACGGTGTATGTCGCGTTCGTCATCGACGCGTTCTCCCGCCGCATCGTGGGCTGGAAAGCCGACACCAGCATGACCACCAGCCTGGTGCTCGACGCCCTGGAGATGGCGCTGTGGGCCCGCGACCACACCGGCCACCCAGTGGACGCGGGGCTGGTGCATCACTCCGACGCCGGCAGCCAGTACACCTCCATCACCTTCACCAATCACCTTATGCAGCAAGGGATCGACGCCTCGATCGGGTCGGTCGGTGACGCCTACGACAACGCCCTGGCGGAGTCGACGATCGGGCTGTACAAGACCTAACTGATCAAGCCCCAAGGGCCGTGGCGTAGCCTCGACGACGTCGAATACGCCACCCTGGAATACCTCGACTGGTACAACAACCGGCGGCTGCACGGCGAGATCGGACACCTCCCACCCGCCGAATACGAGACCCTTTACTACCGTCAACAACAGCCAACCCCGGCTGGAGCACTCAACTAATCAGTCTCCATCCAAACCGGGGCGGTTCATTGAGCCAGGAGCTACTGGTCGGGGTGAAGTGCAGGTGGAACCGTGAATGCCGCAGCAGCCACTGTTTGACCTTGGGCGTTTTGTGGGTGGCGTAGGGGGCTGCCCAGGGTGTGGATAACGCGTCAGCATGCGTGATCCTCTTACCCGGTTTGGGTTCTCGGCGGCGAGGATTCTCCTGTGACGTTCCATCCTCGCCGTGCCCCTGGGCAGCTCCCAGCCTCCCGCCCGGGGCTGTGGACAGGGCCCGAAATGGTAGGCCCGCAATGTTCCACCCCGATCGATCAAGCGGTGGTGGGTCGGTGGAACAGCGAGCGCCCCACACCCTGGGTTGCGGTGCGGGGCGCACGACCGTGTTGTGCGACAAGGCGCCGAGGTCACCTCCTGCCCGATCAGACACGCGGCGATGACGGTGCACGACCCGATTTAGGCTCCCCACAGACAGAACGTGAGAGCACTTCAGCCGTGGCCAAGCGAGTCAACGATCGTCCGGCGATGCTTGTGACGGCTCTCGTAGCTGACCAGCTCCTCCTGCTCCTCGCCGGGCAATGCCCGCGCCCGCGGCAGAATCTCGTCCAGCTTCATCTCGTCGTAGCCGGGCCAGGGCTCCTTCTCGCACAGCTCATCGATGCGCGCGACGACCGTCGCACGCGCCTGGTTACGCGTCTCATAGCCGCGGACCTCGCGCAGCTCGCGCTGGGACAACCCCGGCAACTTCTGGACGATCTCGTCCGCCGTGAGCCTGTCGTAGTGAGAAATCGGCAGCTGTTCCTCGCTGACGAACGCCCCAATGACCGACCCTTCGACCGCGGCAATCCCCGGAATACGGCGCGTGATGACCTCACCTCGGCCCGCGAGCCGGCCGTAGGCGTTGCCCAGCCGGTGCATCACCTGCTCGCGGTCCTGCCACACATGCCCCACCCGGCTGGGGACATCACGTAGCCTCTCCACCACCCACGCCGTCACCCCAACGGTGGCGTACAGCGACCGCTGGGTTTCCTGAACCAGACCCATCACGCCCCCTCTCGGCCTCATCCCACACAGACCGGTGCAGAACTTCGAACAGCCAGGGGGTTCCCGGACCACGAAGCCTCAATACCTCACTCCGGGCCCGTCACCGACCAAGAGGGATCACGCACTCCGGGACTCGGCTGAAGGCCCGGTCGATCGCCTGGGCGTGTTCGTAGACGTCCAGGAATATTCCATGGTGGGGCGGAATGGGCCGTAGGCTCGTACCGTGGCCGGATGCGGTATCTGCCTGGGGGGATTCCACCCTCGCTACCTCTTCGAACGTCGCGGCTACTCACGTCTGTCGGGTTTCTCGTCGTGGGATTCGGTCTCACGACAACGGGCACTGTGGTCGTGAGCGTCGAGCCAGTCGCCGTCATTCCCGCGCCAGAAGAACTACCCACGCAGCCAACAGAGACCACGGAACTACCCACGCAGCCAACAGAGACAGAGACCACCACGACCACCACGCGCGCGCCACGAACGACCCCACTGACCGCGACACCAGGCACGCCGCAGGGGGCTCCAGGACCAACACGGTTCCAGCAGCCCGCGGCGGCGGCACAGGCCACGGAACCTCAGCCCCACCCACAAGGTGCGTTCGCGCTCTACGCAGCACTTCTGTCACTCCTCGGCTCAGTGGTGAGCCTACTCAAGGAGATCATCCATGCTTTGGCAACCGTTAGGTCCGGCCCGGCTGCCGGCGCGCGCGTGGACCGCAGGAGGCGGCCGCACTCGTAAGCCTCGGGTCAGCTTCCCCAACTCTCCAAGACCCTGCCGGAACACCTGCGGCATCAGTTCGACGCACTGTTGCCGGATGACCAGCTCATACGAGAAGCCGTCCAGCTCCACCTAGAGGGTGGGCACCCGGAAGCGCTCCCGGCGGTGTTGGCAGAGCGGCGAGCCTGCGGTAGGCACAGAACTCGAACAGACGCGTCTGGGAAGCGGTTCCTGGGCGGTTCCCGGGCGCCCGGCTTGATCACGTTGATACGGGGCATCATCCGCGGTGCGATCGGGCCTTGGCCAGGCTGGCGCGTAATGCCTCGGCCAGATCGACGAACTCCTCTTCCTTGCGGGGTGGGGGTACTGTGATCTGCTTGCCGGCGAGTTTGGCGTCGATCAGTGCTTCGAGGGCCTGGCGGTAGGCGTCCTGGTAGGGGTAGTCATACGGTCTCGTTGGTGAGCATCAGCCCCGGCCCGCCTGCCGACGACAAGGGATCGATACAACCGGCAGATCCGGACCTGGCGCAGCCCTCCCGATTCGTATGTACCGCTCAGCAAGGTAGCCGAGAAAATTTGGGTTCAAGTCGGGAAGCTAGCGACCACCGCCTCTGCAGTGTGCTCGGCAATCGCTGAGATCGTCATTGCTGGGTGGAACCCAATCGAGGTAGGGATCACCGAGCCATCTGCTATGAACAGCCCTGGATATCCGTAGACCTCTCCCTCCGGTGAGACCACTCCGCCCTCCGGTGAGTCCGACATACGACATCCGCCGAGTGGATGCACAGTGATGATGCGTTTGAACATATTCCAGATAATGAGGGGAGCGAACTTACCTCCGTAGGCGTCGCCAATCTCCCGCATGGCCTGGACCATCCGGTCGACAAGCACCTGGTTCTCCCTGGCGTAGTCCCATACAATGTCCAAACCTCTCCTCGTGAGCCGGAATCGCCCGTTGGCATTGTCGCGACCGATGGCAAAGAGGTTGGTCATTCGACTCGGATCACCCGCATGGGCGGCGGGCAGCCGCGAGGGTTGGCTGATCAAGCCCTTCGCGAACGCCCGCGGGACGATTCTTTCCAGCTGGCCCCAGAGCAGGGGCGCGAACAGGCGCAGGATTCGGCCCCTCGGCTGGCCAAATGAAGCCAGCACCGCCATCACTGCGGCGTTGAACGCCGGGGCGGCCATCGTGAACTGGGGTGCTTCATCGAAGTAGCGGATCACCGAGGTGACATCGGGACCATACTGCGGCATGAGATCCGCCGAGGCGTTTTGGATGGAACCGAGAAAGTCGCCGTTGCCCGAGAATCCGCAGCCTAGCATCTCACTGATGTTCGGCAGGGTGCCGATTTCATTTCGGCTGCGCAGCAGGATCTCGTTGGTACCGAGCGTGCCGGCTGCCAACACGACACGCCGACCAATTGCCTGGACGGCCACGCCTGCGGAGTCCCGGTACTCGACGGCGTACCCTTCTTGGACGGGGCGGACATGGGAGACGATGGCGCCTGTGTGCACCCTCGTCCCCAGGCCCTCAGCCCGCGCAAGGTACATTATGTCCACGCTGTTTTTGGCGCCGTATTGGCACCCGAACTCGCATTCGGCCACCAGGCGGCACGATCCCCGCCCAGCCCCCATGCCTGGAGTCGGGGCCCAGATCACCGCCTGGTCGGGGTCGAATATAGGCCGACCCACCCGGTTGGCGGCGTCACGAAAGAAGTCCCGTTTGCGCACCTGCAGATTGGCTGGCAGCGGCCGCACGGCCAAGGCAGCGGCAACTTTATTGTAGTAGGGCTCGAGCAAGTGGTGATCCACCTTAGCTGGCCACCGTGGGCCCTTGAAGACGACCGGATCAGGGCGAATGTTGATGTTGGCGTATATGAGCGACCCACCACCCACGCCGCTGGCCACCACAGCCGCAATACCAGAGAAGAAGCGGAGGTCGTACAAGCCCGTACCCGAGCGGTGGTATCGAGAGCTCCAGAGGAGCCGGTCGATGTCGGTCACATCGCGGGGAAACCCTCCCGCATGATAGCGCTGGCCTCGTTCCAGCACGAGCACCGACTTTCCCGCTTCGGACAGCCGCAGGGCCGTGATTGACCCGCCGAATCCTGAACCGACCACAATTGCGTCGTAATGCTCTTGTCCATTCATTTCGGTTCACAGTCCAATACCGTAGCGAGCAGGTGCAATGACGTGGTTGGGGTCAACTGCATTCTTGATCGTTTCGGCCAGGTGTTGGAACGACAGACAACGGAGGGTTTCGAACAGGACCACAAGCTGGCGACTACGCGGCGAGCACTTCGGTGACATCCCCCGGAGATCGACAAGATCTTCTGGGAAACCAAGCAGGGCTGAGCCCACGAGCTTGACCAAGGCGCTGACCAGCGAGAACATTTCTTCGTTCGTCAGCGTCCTTTTTCGTCTTTTGGCCTGCTTCGACGGCCTGACGACGGCCCGGAAGTGTCCAATATGGACGTCCTCACTGCTGCGCCGTTGGGGACCAGCTCGGCACGAGAGACACTTCGTTAGTCGCTTCGACCACCTGCTTTCTCTCCAATCACCCGTCTTCTGACCCACAACTGACCCACACGCTCCGGAGCCCCTCGAGTACCCGGGTAAGCCGCCCGGCAAAGGCGCTACAGGGGCACCTCGTCGCGCTACCTACCCGGTTAGATGGGTCCGTATTCCAGGACCGGACGGCCGTAAACGTCCCAGAGCTTGCCGACGAAGAGGCGCCCGAAGCGGGCAAGGTCGCGGGCCCGGGCCACGGCGGAGGAGCCGGTGACGCGGAACGTCGTCAGCTCGCGCAGAAAGTCCGGGACTGTGAGCCGGATGACCCCTGCGGCAGCCAGCTTGGCCCGGTCCTCCTTGCCGGCGGCGACCCGCCCGCGCATGACCCGCGTGTACAACGTGGTGGTTTCGCTCCACACCCGCAGTGGATTCCCGCTGTCGACGGTCTTCACCCCCACCAGCGTGAGCGGTTTTCCCTGCCCATCCTCGAAATGGAGGCGGTAGCGCATCTCTTTCCGCGTCGGGTCACCGTCGTCCACGAGCAGATTGAACGTTCCGTCGCTGATCGGACGTGTACCGCCGAAGTCGTCACAGGTGACGTGACCGGTTACCGACGCGGTGTGCCATGGATCGGTTACGAATCTGTCGACGTCGTGGGCCGTGATGGTGACGTGGATGGCCAGCGGCGTGTGATTCGCGCGGCCCTTCTCTGCCCCTTTCACGGGGTCGCTTGCGCCGAGGCCGACATGTCCCCGCATGTCTTCGGTGAAGGCCAGTGTCACCGGTGACTCTGCCGTGGGCCGTGGCCGCGGGATCGGCTCGGCCAGGCCAACTCCCTCCGCTGCGCACCATTGCCGGGCGGCATCGACTCCGCGATTGACTACCTCGTGCAGCCGGTCCGCACTGATATCGAGGATGTAGTGGACCGGCACTTCGGCGCGGAGAATCTTTAGTTCGATGTGCCGGCCGAACTCGCTGGTCTGCCCGGCGGCGACCGCTGCGTTATTTTTCTCAATGCGTCGAACCATTTGTCGGAATTTGCCGTTTGCTGTGGCCTCGATGATCTGGAAATAGGTGGCCACGAACCCGGGCTGCCACTCGCCGTTCTCGCTCACCGTCCAGACGACCCAGATCTCGTCGGCACCTCGTTCCACAGCTTCCTCGAGGTTGCCGTCCGTCACGTATACGGCATCGATGTAGAAATCACCGTCGGCCCGGACCGGCGGGAACCACATCGGTAGCGTCACGCAGCCGCACAGGAGGTCCTCCGACATCTGGTCCGGGGTGAGGACCTCCAGTTGCTGGCGGCTGAAGTTGTAGATGTTGAAGGTCGCCTCGCGGTCCGACGCCCGTATCTTGTCCCAGTCGAGGCCCCATGCGGGGAAGACGTTCTTGCGGTATCCATCCAGGTCAAGGATCGACTCGGCGTACTGGAGCCGCCCGAGTTCTCGGACGTTCGGGGGGAGGGAGAAGCCGACCAGCGGCGCCGTCGAGCGCCAATTGTCAGCGATCTGCGTGCCGCTCATGCCCTGACAGAGCATCGCGAGATTTAATGTCCCGCCACTGGCGCCGTCCGCATGGTCGAACGTGACATCAGTCTCGTCGAGCCACACCTGGAGGACGCCGGCCTGGAAGGCCACCTTGATCCCGCCGCCGGCAAGTATCAGTGAGCGTTTGCGGGCGGGCCGTTTCGGTGTAGGCATGACCCCTCCATGAACATCTCAAGTCCAGTTACAACAACCCGGCGAAAGATCCAGTGCCGCTGGGCTGCGATCTACCTGCCCTCGTCTTTGATGATTTTGGCGATTCGTTCCGCCAGCGCACCAATCGTCCGGGAAGGGTTGACCCCGAGGGCCTCCGGGATGATCGCGGCGTCTGTCACGTAAAGGTTCGGGTAGCCGAACACCTCGCCGGCATGGTTGACGACGCCGTCCGTACGTGAGGTCCCCATGCAGCACCCGCCGAGCGGGTGAGGTGTGATGAGGTCGTGGAACAATGACCACGTCGGCGTGACGATGGGCATTCCGCCGGTCGCGGCTGAGAGCTTGAGGTGCATCGCCACGATCGCGTCGATCACCGACCGGGATTTCCCGATATCCCAATCGAGGCTCAAGCGAGGCTCTCCGGTCACGAACGAGTGTTGCACGCTGAGAATGCCGTTGGCGGCGTCGACACCCTGAGCGAACCACGGCATCACATTCCGCAGCGGTCCCCTGTCCCTGAGAATCTGGTTTAACGTGTCGAGCAGTGCTTTGGCCCGCGCGCCTTTGAGTCCGTCCGATCGGTGCTGCAGAGATCTGACGTAGTTGCTGACGAGGTCCAGGAAACCGCCGTCCTCGATCCAGAAGGACTCACGCGATTCGCTGCGATCGAGGAAGTCGATGGCGCACGTGATAGTGGGGCCCGTGGTCGGTTCAACATCGCGGTCGTGGTACAAGGCGGGTGTGAGGAAGTCGCCGTTGCTGCTCCAGCCATGCCCGAGCAACGGACTGATATCTGGCAACGTGCCGCTGATGTCACGGCTGCGCAGCAGCAGCTCCGTGGAACCCAGGGAGCTGGCGGCCACGATGACGATCCGTGCCGACTCACTTCCCGGAATCCGACGACCGTCGAGCAAACGGTCGAAATGCACGCGGTAGCCGCCGTCAACCGGATCGATATTTGTTACCAGGTGCAGTTCGCGCACCTCGGCGCCATGCTTCTCGGCCCAGGGGATGTAGTTCCGGTCGAGAGTATTCCTCGCATCGACGTCGCATCCGATGTCGCAGTTGCCCAGGTGTACACAGGTCCCTTGCTCGACACCCTGGGCGTTCTTGAACCGTTTGCTCTTCGCCTGGTCGTGCGGATTCTCCTGATCGTAGGTCCATTCCTGGTCGAATGAGACGGCGAGCTCAAGCTTCTTGAAGCGGTCTCCGTGGGAGATCTTGTCGGCACCCTCTTTCACGAGTTGCATGCGGTTGGTCCACTGGTTGTCCGGCACGGTCTGGACGTTCATGAATTTGGCGACCGTGTCGTAGTGTGGCTTCAGCTCGGCGTATGTGATCTCCGGCGGCCAGCCCTGGTCGAAGGTCTCCGGCGGTGCTTCCACCGACACGTTGGCGTAGATCTGCGACCCGCCGCCCACCGCCGCGCCCTGCGCGACCCCCATGTGCGGAAAGAGGTGGAGGTCGAGCCACCCATTCTCGTCCTCTGGGTGTTCGTTGTTCCAGATCCACCTGTCTTCGGGGTGGCGCGGGTAGTTGTTCTTGTCCCACCTCCGGCCGCGCTCCAGTATCAGCACCTTGTAGCCACCTTCGGCCAGGCGGCAACCGGTGATGGCGCCCCCGAACCCGCTGCCGATAACGATGACATCGAATGCCATTGTGCCCGCCCCCATTTCAGAAATTCGATTCGTCGCGCGCGGCCGCACCACGGTGATCCGACGATCGCTTCAGCCACCTACTGGAACTTACAGATTTGAGTGGTTCAACTGTGAGTCGCGTTGCAGGGATCGCAGCTGAGGCGATACCCACCACGGTCGATGCTCCATGCTCAGCGCTCGTCGCCGAACTCATTCTTTGTCTCGTCCAACGCCAGCGCCATGAGGTAACGTTCAGGCAAATGATCCTGAAACGAGTACGGAAACATCCGCTGTGCTAGTGAAAACGGAAAAATGTTTCCCAATTTTCCAAGGAATGGTATTTGACTGTTCAGGAACGGGTTGAACAGACGATAAAGGAAAAGTGTCTCGAGATCAGAAATCTGCCGCGTCGGTTCGCTTGGGCGGGTCCACACGTCGCTGTCATATTTCAATTCTGTCCCGAAGTGGGCAAAACTCCCGCAAGCCCTAGGTGGGACCGCAGGACCCCAATCGTGTTTGTAGACGTACCGAAAAACACTGTTGTTGAGACGATCGTCCTGCCGGCACGCCTCGGCAAAGTTGCTTGATCCAATCATCGGCTGCGCGAAAGTGTAAGTTGCCTTCAATTTGTTAGCGATCTGTGCATACTTGTTTTGGCTGAGAAGCATGACGGTCATCAACGCAGCCATCGCACCACCAAGGCTGTGGCCCGTAATGTATAGGGCCTTCAGCGGCTTGGGTGCGCGACCATTAATCCTATTCGGATCTTTAACCACTGAACCGTTTCTGCCCAACGCACGAATAAGAGACTCTATCACGGTGTGGCGTGTAGCGCGTATGTTACGATAGAATCCGGCGTGGACATCGAACTGTCCGTTGGCGCCGGCAACAGTCAGAGGCACCTTTCGGGGCTCCACGGTGATGTTCGGGAGCCAGCTTAGAATGCTAAACGGTTGTGTGCCGCGATAGCATAGGATAGCTACCTCGCCGTCGTCACTTTCGACGAGGAATGCTGTCGAATCGATGAGCATCGCATCGACTCGCTGGGAGACCATATGACAACGGTTCCGCTCGAGTCCCATTCTTGTCATGATAATAGAGAGAGTCTCTTCATCGGCGTAGGAGTATGCGGAACATGCCGCCAAGGCGTGAGCGATTTTTGCATTGGGCTGCGTGTTATCGGCTTCCAGAAGGGTGCGTTTCAAATCGGGATATACTGGTTCGAAGTTGAACGATACAGCCTCTTCGTACTCCTGCGGTAGAACGCTCTTGGGGTATTTTATCGAGAGCTCATCGAAACTGTAGCCGACCGAATTTCGCTCCACTCGCTGCGCCGGCAAGGCGGTGGTTTTTCCGAAATCTGCCAGTCGACTGTGTGCCGCAAGAGACTTGGGCGAAGTCGGTTGCTCGCGGGCCTTCTGAGCCATCGTGCTCACTCCTTAGTCGCCACGTCTTTGAGATTAGCGCGCACTCTATAAATTTTCCGAAAGTGACGCTGCGCCAAATTATGTAGAGTACGTCAGAGTGGGCGGGTGCTGGTGTAGTCACTACATTTACGTATAGGTTCCAGATTTAATGTTGATCGATATCACACCGGCCATGCCTCTTGTCAGATGCTCTCCAGTAGACGACCTGTCGGATAGACCACGCTAGGGACGAAAGCCCCTCTCGTCCTCGATCCAAATTTCCTGGACCTACGGTAGATGGAGCGCAGTTCAGCGGCACGCAGCGCAACCTGTACGAGCAAGTCGGCTGCGTCGATGACCTATGACGAACCCAGTTGGCACCTTGGCAAAGGGGTTGGAAAGTTCAACCCGCCGGCCTACTAGTCCCCATCCAGCTGCTCCATGCCGAGTTAGGGTCCTGGCGGAGCTTCCATAGGCTGAACAGCCCTGCATCTGTCTCGGCCCACAATTGGATCCGACCGTCTGACAAGGACATGGCCCCAATGGAATTGATAATCGATCCCGGCGGCTGTACGAATTGACTCCAGCCGCTCCACTGGGCGTTGGGGTCTTTGCTGACCTTCCAGGTACTGAACAGTCCCGCGTCAGTATCGGCCAGGAGCTGAGGTCGGCCATCCGTCAACGACATGGTCGCGATAGAGCGAATGAATCCTGGCGGCGCCGGGAACGGGCCCCAGCCGGTCCACTGGGCGTTGGGGTCTTTGCTGAGCTTCCAGGTACTGAACAGTCCCGCGTCGGTAACGGACCACAGTTGGGGCCTCCTGTCCGTGAGAGCAGCGGCCCTGATGGCCTGCGCTTTCCCCGGTGCGGAGAATTGAGTCCAGCTGCTCCATGCCGCGTTGGGGTCCTCGTTCACCTTCCACATGGTGAAGAGTGCTCCCCCCTCGATGAAGAACAACTGCGGCCGCTTGTCCGCCAGAGCGGACGAAGCGACAGTGGCAACCATTCGGGCCTCCCTTGAAGTGCGATGGCAATGATTTCGCCATCGTCGTCCGCTAGAACTGGAACCTTCATGACCCACTCCTTAGTGGAGCCCTCCCCTCTCAACTGATCAGTCTCGAAAGATTTTCAATCGAACGACCCAAGGGTAAGGAGGAGACGCCCCTCTAACTCCAGGGACTTTCGTACTTCAGTGGGCGGGGGTATAAACGCAGCGCGCGGAATATTCCAGCGCTGGAGGCCAAACGTCAAGATGAAATTCAAACTGGCGTTCCTTGGTCTTGACCTTGAAAGGGCCGTGGAACGCCTGCTTGGCTTTCCTTGACTCGTCGGCCGCCGTTGGTGATCACCAACCGCCTAGTGTGCCGAGTCGTTAATTCGGCTGCAGTATGCGGCGAGAGTTTCGAGTCGGCGGTTTGGGGCTGCCCAGGGTTTGGTTGACACCTGACGTGTGAGGCTGTGTCCTCACCTGGAAGGATGCGACCGTGCCCAAGCCCTACCCGCAGGAGTTTCGTGATGATGTGGTCGCTGTGGCCCGTCGTGGCGAGGCTCCGTTGA